>CAZZWP010000048.1:0-21103 GCA_964657965.1 uncultured Rudaea sp.
TCGCTCAATCGCATCTGACTCGCGTGCGCACGGATCGCTTCGTATTTCACCGCGCGCTGCGCATCATTCAGCGCGACGACGACACCGCCTTCCTCCGGCGCCGCGCCATGAACGGCAAACACGAGCACGCGGGAGAATTGGCGTCCCGCGTCCGCGCAGGCGCGCGTTGCGAGGATGTACGCCGCGCTGTGATCCGGATGCCGGTCTGCCGGCGAAGGTGCTACGAGCAGCGTCGGCGCGAACGACGACGCCTCATCGCGAATCACCTGCGTGACAGCGTTGTCGTCGCGCATCAAAATACCGGTGATGCCCATGTCCGGCAGCGCCAGGAACCGCACGTCCGAACGCGCGACACCGAGCAGATTCAGCGCAGCCTCGGCCTCCACGCGCCGACGCGCACCCCACCGCGCGCGCGCGCGCGAATCGATCGTCCAACGTTTCTCGACCCAGCGTTGCGGCCAGGGATTGTTGTCACCATCCGTCAGCACCAAAACCCGAATCGCGGCGCCCGCCGCTATCGCGATCTGCAGCAGACCGCCGGCGGCGATGGATTCGTCGTCGGGATGTGGCGCGATGATCAGGAGCCGATCGGAACCGGTGAGTCCTAACGTTTCGCTCAAGGCCAGAGGACTCGACGCCGGCCAATGCTCTGCGCGCGGTCGGTGTTCACGACTGAATTCATCCGGTCACGATAAACAGCGCGGGACGCGAGCGCAACTGCGTTAGACGGCGGCGAGACGCGAACGCAAGTCGTTCAACCGCAAATCCGCCGCGCCCCCCGGAGAAACGCGCGCTGCGGCGCTGGCTTCGGGCGTGCGTCCTTCACGTTGCGCGTCATCGACTTCCGCTGCGCGACGATACGCTTCGCGAAACGGCACACCTTTCACCGCCTGCTCGATCGCCACATCGGTTGCATACATCGCCGGTTCGATCGCAGCACGCATCCGATCTTCGCGCCAAACAAGCCGCGTCAGCAGATCCGGCAATAATTCGATCGCGGCGAGTCCGCGTGAGAATCCGCGCACGAGCGGACCTTTGCTGAACTGCACGTCGCGTTGATAACCGCTTGGCAGCGATAACAGTTGCTCGATTTCGGTGCGCGCTGCTGCGCAGGTCGCGTACGTCGCGCGCATCAGCTCGATGACATCCGGGTTGCGTTTGTTCGGCATGATCGACGAGCCGGTCGTGAATTCTTCAGGCAAGTCGACAAAACCATATTCCGAGGTAGTGAATAAACTCAAATCCCATGCGAGCCGCCGCACGTCGAGCAGCGCCGCACCCACCGTATCGAGCGCGGCGATCTCGAATTTTCCCCGCGACAACTGCGCATACACCGGCGAAATCTGCAGGCGCGAAAAGGACAGCGCTTCGGTCGTGCCATCGCGGTCGAGTTTTAGATTGACGCCATAACCCGCCGCCGTGCCGAGCGGATTCGTATCGATCCACGCGGCCGTTTGCTTGGCCCGTATCGCGTTGTCGATAAATGCTTCGGCAAATCCAGCAAACCACATCGATGTCGTCGACACGACCGCGCGCTGCAAATGTGTGTAGCCCGGCATCACGATCGATTCGACGCCGGCGCGCTGCAAACAGATCTCGGCAATCGCGCGACACGACGCAAGCAAGCTGGCAAGTTTCTCCTTCATCCACAACCGCGTCGCCACCAAAATCTGATCGTTTCGGCTGCGGCCTGTGTGTACCTTGCGGCCGGCATCGCCGATTTTCTGCGTCAGAAAATCTTCGATGGCGGAATGCCCGTCTTCGAAGTTGTCATCGAGGACAAATCCTCCCGCAGTGAACAAGTCGGCCAATATCGAAAGTTGCTCTTGCAGCGATTTCGACTCACCTTCGCTCAACACACCGATGCGCGCCAATCCGTCGACGTGCGCTTTGCTCGCCGCGATATCGTGGAGAAAAAATTCGCGATCGAGCACGACGTCATCGGCGGCGAGAAAGCGCATGATGCGCGCGTCAACCGTGGTATCGAACTTTTGCCAAAGCGGATTACTCATGAGGAATGCCCGCGAATTCGAATAATCCAAGCGCCGTATTGAGATTCTGCAGCGCCTGGGTGGCGGCGCCTTTCAATAAGTTGTCGAGCGTTGCGACCAACACGACACGCTTTCCGCCCGGCGCCACCGAAAATCCGCCGATGTCGACGCGATGTTTTCCGGCGATATGGCTCACCCACGGGGCGTCGTCCACAATCCTGATCAATTGTTCATTGTTATAAAAATCCACATATTTCTTTTTGACGGCATCGACGCTCAGGCTTCGATCCAGCCAAAGATTCACCGTCATCGTGATGCCCCGGAAATGCGGCGCGACATGCGGCACGAACTCGACGGGAATGCCGAGATGCCGCGTCACTTCGCGCTCGTGCACGTGCTCCGTCAACGAGTAAGGAATCAGATTGTCTCGCAGTTTTTCCGGATCGTTGCGATCCGATGGCGTCGTTCCTGCGCCGGAATAACCGGACACGCCGAAACACGTGGGCGGTGCGGCAAGATCGCCTTTCAGCGGCGCGATCGCCAATTGCATCGCCGTCGCGTAGCAACCCGGATTGCTGATGTGGCGTTGTCCGTCGTAGTCCCGCCGCGTCAATTCGGGCAGTCCGTAATACCACGCATTGTCGAAGCGATAGTCGGCGGATAAATCCACAATCACGCATTGTGGATTTTTTGCCGAAATAGCACTTACGTATTCAGATGCCTTGCCGTTCGGCAGCGCCAGCACGATCGCATCCGCGTCTTGCGCCGGTATCGACTCGATTTCGCTTGCCGAATAGCGCAGATCGCCTAGATATTCCGGCACGTGATCGCTAACCAATTGCGTGTTCAATTCGCGCGATGACACGAACGCCAATTCCATTTCCGGATGCCCGGCGACCAGCCGAATAAGCTCCGCACCGGTGTGGCCGCGGGCGCCGACGATACCGATACGTTTCGTCATGCGGCTTCCTGCGATGCGTCGTCTTTGATCGGCGCGTAATCGCGTAGCGTCGCCGGACGCTCATGGCAGTGCGCTGCGCATCGTGCGATTGCGTCGAAGTCGTCGAATCCGTACCAAAACATTTTCCATCCATTGAGTCGGTAACTTCCGTCCGATTCGGAGAAATAGAAATCGTTCACGACGTTGCCGTGGCGCGAACGCCAAAACAGTTTGGGAGTTTCTTCGTGCATCTCCAGCCAGACCGCCCGGCCCAAACCCTCACCTTGCGCATCGTCGAGCACGGCGAACTTGTCCAGATAAATGCCCGCCGATTCTTGGGTAAGGATGATCGCCGCGCGATAATTTTCACTTACGTAGGCACGAAACAACGTTGTATTTTCGAAATAGTCATCGACCAGTTCGCGCCGGAAACTGGATTCGATGAGTTTGCGCAAACGCGGCAGATCGATCTGATCCCACGACGTATATTTCTGTACTTTTTCACCGAGTTTGACCAACGTGCCGGATCCGCGATGCGTGAAAAGCTCCTTCGCCAGTTCGGATGGCCGCGTGATCGACACCGACGACGTAGGCGGCAGACTGTCGAGCAGGTTTTTGATCTGCTCCAGCTTCAGACGCATGCCGGAATGCAGCCACGGCTGCTGCATCAAATGATCGTATTCACTGGAAAGATTGATCGAATCGATGATTTTTCCGGCACCGTCCAGCAAACCGCCCGTTTCGGTAAGGAAAACGATTTTGTAGGGTTTAAGCACGCGCACCAATTCGTTTGCGGCGAAATCGGCATTGACGTTGAGGATTTGACCGTCGGGCGTTTCGCCGAGACTCGCGATCACCGGAATCGATCCCGCGTTGAGACTCGCTTCGATCGGCGCCAGATGGACGGCCGACACTTTTCCGACGAGTCCGTATTTTTCCCGATCGAGAAATTCGGATTCGAATACGCCCGAGACGATCGACGTGGCGCGCACATCGGCATCACGCAATGCAGCGACGAGTTCCAGATTTTGCGCGTGAAAAACACGGCGCACGATCGCCAGAGCTTGCGGCGTCGTCACGCGAAGTCCATCGACCGTGTGTTTCGAAATTCCCGCGTTCGATAATTCCGCGTCGAGTTGCGGTCCGGCGCCGTGCACGACGATCGGCGTCAATCCGACTTGCTGCAGAAACGCCAGCGACGACGTCAACGCGTCGAGATCATCGCGCAACACCGCACCGCCGACTTTGACGACGGCGAAGCGTTTGGCATCGAGTTGCGAAAAGCGTTTCAGGTATTGCGAAATTTCCTTCGCGCTGCCCATGCTCGACAGCAGGCGCACGATGGTCTGACGTGTTTGCTTATGCGCGTCCATGACGGTTCGCTCCTTCGATGATCCGCGCGTAGGTTTCGGCGGCTTGTTGCAATTGAGCCAGCGCGACGAATTCGTCGGCGGCATGCGCCTGCACGATATCGCCGGGTCCGTACACGAACGCGTTGTAGCCGGCGGCGGAAAACAGCGAGGCTTCGGTCCAGAAGTCGACGGCGTTGCCGATCGGAATGTTCAGCGCATCGGCCGCGTCGCGCGCCGCGAGGCGACGTGTTTCCGCCAACGCCACGCCGCCGGACGGCAGTGACGGTCCGCGAAATGTCTCGACGATTTCTTCGACATCGTTTTCCGCGCACGAGCGAAATTCGCTGAGCAAGTCGTTCGTATCCATCGATGGCAATGGCCGAAATCCGAATCGCACTTCCGCCGACGGTGCGATCACGTTCGCCTTGATGCCGCCTTCGACACGGCCGATGTTGAATCGCAAGCCGGTCATTCCACCGAAACGCTCGTGCGACAAACTTTCGGCAAACGACAGCGCTTTCATACCCCAGCGCATCGCCTGATGCACGGCGCTGTTGCTGGCGGCGGCTGACGCGTGACCTGCCTGTCCGGCGAACTTCACGGATACCGAACTGATACCGCGATGCGCGAGCACGGCTTCGCAGCGCGTCGGCTCGGAGACGATGACCGTGTCGTATTTCAATCCGCGCTCGAGAAACGCGGCGATGCAGCGCGCATCGTTCGCCTCCTCGTCGCTCGTGAACAGAAAGGCGATGTCGCCGCCCGACAGTTTACTTGCGGCGATTAATCCAGCGGCGGCGCCTTTGATGTCGCACGCGCCTAAACCGATCGCAACGTCGCCTTCGATCGCCAATTGAAACGGATCGCGCTTCCACGTCGGCGATGCAGGCACCGTATCCAGATGCACGTTGAATAGAATAGTCGGTGCACCGCGAACGGCAAGCAGACTCACCGCGCCGGCGCCGTGATCGACGGTCTCGCATGTGAAATCGGTCAACTGCGCGCGCAGATAAGCGAAAATCCCGCCCGTCGTGATCGCACGCGGCGGATTGCGCGTGTCGAACAAGACGAGTTCGCGCAACTGATCCAGCGTGGCGGCGAGAAGCGGCGTCATGTCAGATGTTCCGGTTCACATTGGCCCATAGCGTGGAGCTTTGGCCGTATAGACGGATAAATCCTTCCGCCTCTTCGACACCCCAGTCCGCCGACTGGGCATACGTGGCGCCCTTCGCGTTGAGGATATGAGGCGAAGAGATGGAAATCGCGTACACGGATCCGCCATTGGTTTCGAGCACGACATCGCCATTGACGCAGCGCTGCGAGGATTTCAGGAACGCTTCCAGATCCGACTTGAGCGGATCATGGAAAAATCCTTCGTAAGCCAATTCCACCCACTGACGCGCGACGTCGGGCTTGAATCGATTTTGCAATTTCGTCAACACGGCCTCTTCCAGCGCGCGATGCGCCACGAGTAGCGAGATCAAACCTGGCGCTTCGAAAATAATTCTTCCTTTCAAACCTATCGTCGTATCGCCCGTGTAGAGGCCGCGGCCGACGCCGTATTTTGCGAACGAACGATTCAACGTGGCCAACAGTTCCGCGCCGCCGAGATTTTTTCCGTCGAGCGCGATCGCTTCGCCGTTCTTGAAACTCACGGTCATCCGCAGCGGTTGCGACGGCCATTCGTCGCGCCGCGCACACCAGCCGCGCGCACCGTCGCCCGGCGCTTCCCAACGGTCGATCTCGCCGCCCGACATCGTCACGCCGAGAAGATTCTCGTTGATGGTGTAGCTTTTCTGCTTGGCTTTGACGGCGAATCCGCGCGCTTCCAGATACTCCTGTTCGTAAGCACGCACCGCGGTGTGCTCGCGTTGAATCTCGCGAATGGGCGCCACGATCGTGTAATCGCCGAGTGCTTTGATGGTGAGATCGAAACGAACTTGATCGTTGCCCATGCCGGTGCAACCGTGCGCGATCAACTTCGTTCCCAACTCGTCGCAGCGTTTCAATGCAGCTTCGACGATCAGATAGCGATCCGACACGAGCAGTGGATATTGACCTTGATACCCCTCGCCCGCCCAGATGAATGGTTTGACGAACTCGTTCCAAATCGCCGCACCGCCGTCGACGGTCACGTGGCTTGCAGCACCGAGTTCCGACGCACGCGCCTCGATATACGCGCGTTCTTCCGCATCGACTCCGCCGGTATCGGCGAACACGGTGTGAACGGCATAACCGCGTTCCTGCAAATAGGGAATGCAGAAACTGGTATCGAGTCCGCCTGAAAACGCCAGCACGATATCCTTGCTCATGCCGACGCCTCCTTGACGAGCGCCGTCATGATCGCCTTTTGCACGTGCAGGCGATTTTCCGCTTCATCGATGGCGATGCAGGATGGCGAGTCCATCACCGCATCGGTCGCCTTCACGTTGCGCCGCAACGGGAGGCAATGGCTGAACACGCCGTGGTTGGTCAACTTCATCTTCGCTTCGTCCACAATGAAATTTTTATACTTTTCGCGGATCGGTTTTTCGTCTTCCCAATGCCCGAAGTACGGCAGCGCGCCCCAGCTCTTTGCGTAGACGACGTCCGCATTCGTATAAGAGGATTGAATGTCGTGGCTGACGCGAATCGAGCCGCCGTTTTCAGCCACATTCTTTTCCGCGAATTTCATATAACGCTCATCGAGAACGTATTCCGGCGTCGGGCACAGCAGCGTCACGTCCATACCGAATCGTGTCGCTATCTGTAACGCCGAATTGGCAACCGCGGTGTTGAGTGGTTTGGGATGATAGGTCCACGTGAGTACATATTTCTTGCCGCGCAAATCCCGTGTACCAAAATGTTGTTGCAGCGCCATGATATGCGCCAACTCCTGGCACGGATGCGTGATCGTTTCCATATTGATCACCGGAACCGATGCGTGGTGCGCGAATGCGTGGATGACGCGATCTTCGCGATCGACCGACCAATCCTTGAATTTCGGAAACGCGCGCACGCCGATGAGATCGACGTAACGCGACAGCACGCGTGCGACTTCGGCGATGTGTTCTTCCGCTTCGCCGTCCATCACGGTGCCGACGTCGAATTCGATCGGCCATGCGTCTTTACCGGGCTGCAGAACGACAGCGTGCCCACCCAGCTGAAACGCGCCAAGTTCGAAACTGGTCCGCGTGCGCATGGAAGGATTGAAGAACAGCAGCGCGATGCTTTTACCGGCGAGTTCTCGGCCGAGTTTGTCGCGCTTGAATGCGACGGCGCGCGCCAGCAACGCGTCCAAATCGGCGCGGCTCCAGTCTTGTGTGCTTAAAAAATGCCGTACGGTCATGAAGAAGTCCAACCCGTCGAATCGGAAACGAAAAACCCGGCTTGCGGCCGGGTCTCAGATAAAACAAAACATACGCAGAGAACTACCCGGCTGGAATTGGCGATTCCGGTCGGCGCGCGCGCGAGGTCATCCCGGCGGCCATGCGGGCGCTGGTCAAAGTCTCTGCGGCGGTGCGTGTGAAGATCATGGATCGAACGTTACCTCAAGTCGGAGTTCGGCGCAATCAATCCGCCGGCGTCACGCTGACTTTTACGCGGATCCGGTCGCCGGGGTCGTACGGCAGTCTGGACGTATAGACGTCTCCGCGATACCGATACTCCACGTCGTAGGCGGCGATGTGACGCGATCCGCCCTCCGCGCCGGGGCAGCGGCGCTCGATTGTATACTTTGGTGCATCGTCCTTTTCGCCGCGCGCATTGTCGGCGGCGACGCTGCTCCCGACAACGGCGCCGGCGACAACGCCGCCCGCCGTCGCGACCTTGCGACCATCGCCTTTGCCGAACTGATGTCCGAGAATGCCGCCGACGATTGCGCCAAGGACGCCACCGGTCGTGCGCTTGGCGCTGTCGTCCGGCGCCGGCGATGTGCGCAACGGCACCTGCTCTTCGTAACAAGGTTGCGCCGGTTGTTGTGAGGCGGCGGGTGCGTCGTCATAGACCGGGTCGACACGCAGCACGTCGGCCCAACCGTAACGTGACCCGTCGTCGCGTATGCTCGTCGAATGGCTCTGCGACTGCGCAAACGACGAAGCGGCAAGCAGCATCATGCCCGAGGCGAGGATGCTGACAATCTTCATAGCGTCTCCATATCAAGACCTGCGGCATGCGGGCAACATGCGCTCGCGCGATGCGGACTTGCTACCGGTTCCCAGCGGCGGAGTCAGACGCCACTCCTGAGCAAGCTCGCTAAATTTGATTAAATCCAATGAAATTAAATCATTTTCAGTCTGAATGCAGGATGAGGAAAACCGAGTGCGGATGCGGCTTGCAGCCCGTCATTCCACAGGGACGTCGTTGCGAATTGTTATACAATGTCGCATCGAATCATCGACCGCTTCAAAGCCTGACTAAATGACGCTGAGACTTCACAACACCCTGACCCGACGCGTCGACGCGTTCGTGCCGCAAGACCCACAACGCGTGACGATGTATTTGTGCGGCCCGACCGTTTACAACTATGTGCACATCGGCAACGCCCGCGGGCCGGTCGTGTTTGGATTGTTGGTGCGTCTGCTGAAGCGCGAATTCGGTGCAGCGCACGTCGTTTTCGCGCGGAATATCACGGACGTCGACGACAAGATCAACACGGCAGCGGCCGACCTCAACGTGCCGATCGAAAAAATCACGACGCAATACGCGGCCGCTTATGCCGACGACATGCGCAAACTCGGCGTCGATGCGCCGGACCTGATTCCTTACGCCACGCAGCACATCGGGCAGATCGTCGCGATGTGTCAGCGTTTGATCGACACCGGTCACGCGTACGCGGCGGAGGGACATGTGCTGTTCGATGTCGCGTCGTATCCGTCGTACGGCCATTTGTCGGGACGATCCGCCGATGAAATGATCGCCGGCGCGCGTGTCGAAATCGCCCCCTACAAGAAAAATCCCGCGGATTTCGTTTTATGGAAACCGTCGACGCCGGATTTGCCAGGATGGGACAGTCCGTGGGGACGCGGACGTCCCGGCTGGCATATCGAATGCTCGGCGATGTGCGAGGCGCATTTAGGCGAGACGATCGACATCCATGCGGGTGGCAACGATTTGATGTTCCCGCACCACGAAAACGAAGTCGCGCAATCCGAGTGCGCGCATGGCCGAAAGGTTTTCGCGCGCTACTGGCTGCACAACGGCATGCTGACGTTCGGCGGCAAGAAGATGTCGAAATCGATCGGCAACACACTTGTCCTGCATGAGTTGCTCGAACGCTACCCCGCCGAGCTTCTGCGCTATATGTTGATGAAGGCGCATTATCGCCAGCCATTGGATTGGTCGGACGAAACCTTGCAACAGGCGAAATCGACATTGGACGGTTGGTACGGTGTGTTGCGCGATTTGAGCGACATCGATATTGGCAACGCACGCGAAGTCGATCGCGACCTCATCTCAGCATTGAGCGATGATTTGAATACGCCGGAAGCCTTCGCCGTCATTTCGCGGTGGGCTGCGCAAGCGCGAAAGGCGAAGTCACGCGACGAGAAAATCGCCGCGAAAAAATCATTGTTGGGCGCCGGCGATTTTCTCGGTCTGCTTCAACAAAATCCGGAAGACTGGTTCAAGCACCATTCGGATGCGGAGGCCGTCGATCCGGCGTGGGTCGAAAATATGCTGATGGAACGTGCCGAAGCGCGTAAAACGCGCGACTTCGCGAAGGCCGACCGTATTCGCGATGAACTCGCGGCGAAGCATGTCGTGATCGAAGACGGCCCGCACGGCGCGCGCTGGAAAATCGTGACGGGAAGCGGCAATGAACGCGCGGCCTGAAGTCTCCACAATCGAATCGGCGAACGAAGCGCAAGACGCGATCGTCGACGAATTTTCTTTCTTCGGCGACTGGACCGAACGCTATCAGTACCTGATCGATCTCGGCCGCAAACTTCCGCCGTTCCCGGACGAGCTGAAACGGGAAGAAAACAAAGTGAGCGGATGCCAATCGCAAGTGTGGCTCGTGCCGAGCGGCGATGCGAGTCGGATGGAATTTCGCGCGATCAGCGATTCGGCCATCGTTTCCGGGTTGATCGCGTTGTTGTTACGCGTCTATTCCGGCCGGTCCGCAAAGGAAATTCTGGATACGCCGCCGCGATTCGTCGAGTCGATCGGTCTGGCGCAACATCTCTCGCCCACGCGCAATAATGGGCTCTCGGCGATGTTCACGACGATTCAGGAATACGCGCGACAGAAGTCGTAACGCGTAACGCGCTCAACCGACACGCTTTAGCAACAGATCGTGGCCTTCGCGGCGGCTGATCAATCCCGTCACCTTCCCCGATGCATCGCGTTGAATCACGCGGCGCAGACGCGGTTGGCCCGGCGTCACGAGGACGTCGCGCACTTCGGCCTTGATTGGAAACGGTTTGCCGTCATTGAGCGAGCCGGTCAGTTCGTCGCCATTACGTGCGATTCGTAACCTGAATGTGGGGCTTGCTTCGTAGGCGCCGACGTATTCGTCCAGCGTCTTCATCGGCAATGAAACAGTGGCCGGATCGTCAGGCACCGTCATCGTTTGGCTGGATATCATTTTCCAGCCGTCGGATTCTTTCAGCCAGACTTCGGTCGATTGATATTTCGCATGCACCGTTTGACCGAACACGCTTTGCGTCGAGTTGTCGATGAACGACGTCACCGCGACATTGTCGTGAATTTCGACTTTGAAATCCGACTGCACGAGTTTGTTGGAAAATCCCGCCGGTGACGGACTCGTCCCGTCGACGATATCTTTCTTGTTACCGATGTCGCCGCCTTCATTCATGAAGATCACGCGCTCGTCGAGATATTTGCCGATCGTCGCAGCGTCCCCGCTGGCCGACGCATCGGAAAATTCCTGCGATTGCCGCTGGATCAACGCAGCGACATCTTCGGCATGGGCGGACGCGACACCCGCAAATAAAATCGGCACGGCAACGAAAACGGATCGCATGACATCTCCTTCAAGACCGTGCGATGTTCCGTACATGTGAGTGGCGAGACATGTGCCGCACGTCACGCCGGCGGCGCGGGTGCGATGTGGACGTGTTCGCGACGAATGCCGTAGCCGATCACGCGCGCGGGAATATTCCGCACGAAACGAAACCTGAGAAGGAAACGGAATAGCGCCGGCAATCGCGTGATATCGGATGTGCTCGCCAGCGCGCGCGACACGACGCGTTTCTGAATCTGCATCTGCAATCCTTGCGTCAACTTCGTCGGGAACGCGCGCCGCGCCTGCACGCGCGCGAGCGTCGCGTCGTCGGGTTTGCCACCGCCGCGCAAAGCCGGCGCTAAAATATTTGCCGCAGCCACCGCGTTCTGCACTGCCAGATTGATACCGACACCGCCGACAGGCGACATCGCATGCGCCGCGTCGCCGATCAGCAACAAACCGGGTTTGTGCCATGTCGGCAAACGATTCACTTTGACTTCGAGGAACTTTACGTCGTCCCATGAGGCGAGCGCATCCATGCGATCTTTCAGCAGCGGCGCGACGTTCGAAACTTCATCGCGAAACGATTCGATCGGCTTCTTGCGCAATATATCGTTGTCGCCTTTCGGCACGACGAACGCGCATTGCCAATAATCGTCGCGATTGAGCATCACCATCAAATGGCCGCGCGCGACGCGACCGAATACATCGTCCGGATCGTCGGGTTTTCGCGGAACGCGAAACCACAAGACATCCATCGGCGCGCCGAATTCGATTGGCGTAAAACCCGCCGCGGCGCGCAGCGTCGAATGCCGACCGTCGGTGCCGACGACGAGGTTGGCGCGAATGTCGAAAGCGCCGTCGGCCGACGCGGCGTGCACGCCGACCACCGTGCCGTTCTTATCGATGAGTCCCGTCGCTTTCGTACTCATGCGCAAATCGAAATTCGGAAATTTCTTTCCTTCGCTCGCGAGAAGATCGAGCACATCCCACTGCGGCACGAGCGCGAGATAGTCGAACGGTTTGAGCCCTCGAAAGTCAACGAACGGCTGCATGTGGTTGCCGAACGCGATTTTCAGATCGTGCGCTTGATGTTGCTTGAGTTGGTCGAAACGTTCGAACAAACCGATTTCGCTCAAAATTTGCAGCGTCGACGGATGCACCGTGTCGCCGCGAAAATCGCGCAGGAAATCGTTGTGCTTTTCCAGAACGGTCACGCGAACGCCAGAGCGCGCGAGAAGAAGCCCCAACATCATGCCCGCCGGTCCGCCACCGACGACGCAGCATCCAGCGGAAACGTTTTCAGCCATGGCAATCCATCCTCGGCGTCCAGTGGTGTGCGAGACCGCGATCCATGCGGCACTGTCATCGCAGCGATCATCCCGCTAAAATGGTGACACTTTCAACCGGCCGCGTTCATCGCGGCTTTTGCTTTTTTTGCGATCGGCGCAGCGCGCGATCGCCCGCATCACATCCGGAGCCTCACCCATGATTTTCGAGACGTTCGCCACCACCGGCCACGAACAGGTCGTGTTCTGCCACAACAAAGATGTCGGACTCAAAGCCATCATCGCGATTCATAACACAGTGCTTGGGCCCGCTCTCGGTGGCTTGCGCATGTGGCCGTACAAGAGCGAACAGGAAGCGATTAACGACGTTTTGCGTTTGTCGCGGGGCATGACCTACAAAAACGCGGTGGCCGGGCTCAACATTGGCGGCGGCAAGGCCGTGATCATCGGCGATCCGGCGAAGGACAAATCCGAAGGTTTGTTTCGCGCGTTCGGCCGTTTCGTCAATTCATTGAACGGGCGTTACATCACGGCCGAAGACGTCGGCATCGACGTCAACGATATGGAGCATGTGTTCCGCGAAACCGAATTCGTCACCGGCGTGCATCAGGTCCATGGCGGCTCGGGCGATCCATCGCCGTTCACGGCTTATGGAACGTTGCAGGGATTGCTCGCCGCGCTGCACGTCAAGTTCGGCAACGAAGATGTCGGCAAATACAAATACGCCGTGCAAGGCGCCGGACACGTCGGCATGGAGTTCATCAAACTGCTGCGCGAACAAGGCGCAAAAGTATACGTGACCGACATCAATCAGGAATTGGTGAAACACGCCGTCGACGAATACGGATGCACGGCGGTCGGACTCGATGAAATCTACGATACGGATGCCGACGTTTACAGCCCGTGTGCGCTAGGTGGGACGGTCAACGAACAAACGTTGCCGCGATTGAAATGCAAAATCATTTGCGGCGCCGCGAACAATCAGCTCGCGAACGACGCGATCGGCGAGGACGTGGAGAAACGCGGCATTTTATATGCGCCGGATTACGCCGTGAACGCGGGTGGCGTGATGAACGTGTCGCTGGAAATCGATGGCTACAACCGCGAGCGCGCGATGCGCATGATGCGGACGATCTACATCAACGTCGGGCGCATTTTCGAGATCGCCAAGCGTGACAATATTCCAACGTTCAAGGCGGCGGATCGGATGGCGGAGGAACGGATCGCGTCGATTGGGAAGATCAAGTTGCCACATATGGGGAATCATGGGCCGCGCTTTTTGGGGCGCATGCGCGGACATTGATTTAACCCTTGGAATCACCCGCTTATCAGTTCGGCAAACGGCGCACAACCTGTGCGCCCTCAGCAATTCGGGGCTTTCTTTGCGCGAGCTATCGCTTCTCGTAAAGGTTCCAAAAGTGATCCATAGCGATCGCTCTGTTTTTCTCGTTGCCCGATAGGCTGTCGAACTTGCGCCGCACTCGCGGTCCGCACCGTCCGCGGTGCTTCATAAAACCGCAAGCATGTTTCCTCGAAATCGAGCCCGCAAAATTCCAGCAATGCACGGGTCTGGCTTTCTGGATCATCAAGCAACGCTTCGTAACTTTGAATCCTGACGTTCTCCGGATAACGCTCAGCCAAATAATCGCAATGGTGCGTGCATCGTTGCCAGTAATACGCGATGTCGTCGAATGAACTGGCCCACACCATACGTCCCGGCGCGAAGAATTGTTTGAAGCATGACCAGCACGTTTCGACAGGATCGCGACGACAAACCACGATACGAGTTCCGGGCAGCATCGCGATCAATGCTTCGGCCTGCATCCAGTTACCGGGCGACTTGTCGGTGAATCGCGGTTTCTTTTCGCGCCATCGCGCAGTGGACGCCATGTAGTCCGCGCCGATCCTTTCCCAATCGCTCGGCGACGTCTGTGCGACCCACGCCGGAAAACGACTCCCGCGACGTTCCGATTCGCGATCGAGTACAAGCGTCAGATCCGGCAACTCGCTGGCGCCTTCGACGTGTGAGTGCGCAGCAAGAATCTGTTCGACCAATGTCGATCCCGAGCGCGGCATGCCGACGATGAAAATTGCTTCGCGACCCTGTGTTTTTTCACGCCGTTCGATCGGTCGCGGAAATGCCGCGCGAATCGAGTCGATGTAAGCGCCGAAGCGCGCGCTGTCGGCTGGAAATTGTGTGCGTTCGAGGCGCGCGGCTTCCTCGAATGCCGCCAACGCTTCGGGATAGTCGGCTGCGTCCTCGCATGCTTTACCGAGGGCGTGCAGCAATGTCGCGCGTTCCAAGCCGGCAAATTGGGGTTTCACGCGCAACGATTTCAATGCGGCGAGATCGCGCTCGTCGAACTTCACCGTTTTCATTTCGGCAAGTCCATACCATGCCGATGCCAGCTCGCTGCCCTCGCGGATCAAGCGTCGAAATTCTTTTTCGGCTTCTTCCGCCTGCCCCGTGTAGAAAAGATTGCGCGCCAGCTGCAATCGCGCCGTCGCGTGTGTTGGGTCGACCGCTAATGCGCGGCGCATCACCTCCAACGCTTCGTCGAGTCGCGCGTTCTGCTCGAGAACGCGGCCATACATATAAAGAGTGTCGGCGTCCGGTCGCAGTTCGGCGGCTTTTCGAATCGAATCGATGGCAGCCGACAAGTCGGCGGTGTCTGCCTGAGCAAACGCCAACGCGATCAGGATGTCCGGATCACTCGGCCTCGATGACAACGCGTCGCGCAACGGCGCGAGCGCCTCGCGCGGACGGCCCGCGCGATGAAGCATCATGCCGAGCAAGCGCTTGGGCTCCGGATGAGTCGGCGCATACGCAAGCATCAGCGTTATCGCGTGCTCGGCTTTCGGCAGATCGCCGCGCGAGAGCGCTTTATAAGCGTCGCGCGCCAGCGCTTGTGCGGCGGGCGGCAGTCCCTCAAGACGTTTGTTGATCGGCGACGTCATCGCAATTCGTTGGTGCGTTCGAGTCAAATCGGATTGAGAAGAATAACAGCCGGCGCATTTCGCCGTGTCATCGCGCTATCATTTGATGTATCGACATTGCTTGAGAATACGCATGCTCCCTTTTCCGCTCGGCGAAGAAATCGATCTTCTGCGTGAATCCGTTCGCGGCTTCGCGGATAAAGAGATCGGCCCGCGCGCCGATTTGATCGATCGCGAAAATACGTTTCCGGCCGATCTGTGGAAAAAGCTGGGCGAGATGGGTTTGCTCGGCATCACCGTCCCGGAAGAATTCGGCGGCTCGGGCTTGGGATTTCTCGCGCATGTCGTGGCGATGGAGGAAATCTCGCGCGCTTCCGGATCGATCGGTTTGTCATACGGCGCGCATTCGAATCTCTGCGTCAACAATATCGCGCACAACGCCACCGAGGCGCAAAAGAAAAAATATCTTCCCAAATTGTGCAGTGGCGAATTCATCGGGGCGCTGGCGATGAGCGAACCAGGCGCCGGCTCCGATGTGGTCGGTTCCATGACGTGCCGCGCCGAACAAAAAGGCGACGTGTGGATCGCCAACGGCTCGAAGATGTGGATCACGAATGGGCCGGATGCGGATGTATTACTCGTCTACATGCGGACGGCGCATCGGCCGGCGGGATCGCGTTGTCTGACGGCATTCATCGTCGAAAAAGGCATGCAAGGTTTTTCGACCGCGCAGAAACTCGACAAGCTCGGCATGCGTGGATCGAACACGTGCGAACTCGTCTTCGACAACTGCGAAATCCCGGACGCCAACCGCGTCGGCGAGGTGAACGAAGGCGTGCGCGTTTTGATGAGTGGGCTGGACACGGAACGTCTCGTTCTGTCCGGCGGCCCGCTCGGGTTGATGCAAGCCGCGCTCGACGCGTCACTGCCTTACGTGCGCGAGCGCAAGCAGTTCAATGCGCCGATCGGCACCTTCGGCATCATGCAGGCGAAAATTGCCGATATGTATACTTTGCTGCAATCGTCACGCGCTTATGCGTACATGGTCGCGCAGGACTACGATCGTGGACGCAAATCGCGTATCGATCCGGCGTCGTGTCTGTTGCATGCGTCGACCAGTTCCGTGCATGTCGCGTTAGAAGCCATTCAATGTCTCGGCGGAAACGGATATATCAACGAGTATCCGACCGGCCGCATTCTGCGCGATGCGAAACTCTATGAAATCGGCGCCGGCACGAACGAGATTCGACGCATGCTGATCGGTCGCGAACTGTTTCACGGGAAGTGGTGATTTCGCAGCGACATTGCCGCATTGCAACAGTTGCTTTTATCCCCTTTTAAAAGATTCCACATTGGAACTTTTTCTTCAGAGTGCCTATTCTAGGCGCTGGGAGCAGAATAGAAAAAATAAAAAGTCCCGCGAAAACTGGGGCTTAAAACACTATCTGGAGGGAAGACATGAGCAAGCCCAAGCCGAAATCGCGGGCAGCGAAGCCTAAAGCTGCGCCAGCAAAAGCGAAGAAATCGCCAAAAGCCGCCACCAAGCCGGCGCCGAAAGCTACGCCGAAACCCGCCCCGAAATCGGCACCGAAAGTCGAGTCGAAATCCGCAAATAAATCGTCGCCGAAGATGCCTCCGAAACCATCGGCGAAGGGGGATTCGAACCATTCAATCATGGATTCCGCGCAAAGCATCTGGCTGGCCGGATTGGGCGCGTTCGGCAAAGCGCAGGAGGAAGGTGGCAAATTGTTCCAGAGCCTCGTCAAGGAAGGCTCTGATCTCGAACAAAAAACACGCAAGATAGCGACTGGCGCCGCCGGCGATATGCGTGGCGCCATGGCGGCGAGCGCTTCTCAAGTTCGCGAGCGGACGCAAGAATCGTGGGACCGTCTCGAACAAGTCTTCGAGAATCGGGTATCGATCGCTTTGTCGAAGCTCAATATCCCCGGCCGGAAAGAATTCGACGAATTGTCGAAGCGAATCGAAGAACTGAGCAAAGAAGCACGCAAGTCGACGATCGGCATGGGGGTCAAAACGGGATTCGGTAACGTGATGACGACATCCGTGCGTCGCGCTCGCGATGATCTGAACGATCTCGCGCGCGAACTGGAAGAAGCGCAACTCGCCGCGAAGCAAGCCGAAAAGAAAGGGCCGGCGAAGAAAAAATAGGCGCGCCTTTCGCACGCTGCGCAATGCGTTTGGATTCGCTGTCGAGACCTCCACGCCGCGTCGCCAACGTTGCGTTGACCATCATTTTTTCGCGTGATACAAACGTGCGGAGTCATCCTGGGGCGGAACGCGCATGTCGGATCTGAAAGCGAAATTCACCAAGGCCGCCGAGGATGTGAAGAGCCTCAGCGACCGACCCGACAACGACACGTTGCTGAAACTCTACGCGTTATACAAGCAAGGTTCCGACGGTGACGTATCCGGCCCGAAGCCAGGATTTTTCGATTTCGTGGGCACGGCGAAATACGAAGCGTGGGCGAAGCTCAAAGGAATGAAAGCCGACGAAGCGATGCAGAAGTACGTGGACCTGGTGACCAAGCTCGGCGGGTGATGCACCTTACTTCACCGTCGTCATGAGCAAGCAGACGCGCGAGAAAATTCTCGACGCCAGCCTCTCGATGTTCAACGAGCAAGGCGAGCCGAACGTCACCACGAATCACATCGCCGACGAAATCGGCATCAGTCCGGGGAATCTCTATTACCACTTTCGCAACAAGGACGACATCGTCGAGAAGCTCTTCGCGCGTTACGAAACGCAGATGGATCAGGCGTTGCTCGTGCCGCAGGGGCGCTTGCCGAATCTCGAAGACGTTTGGCTGCAACTGCATCTCGTATTCGAGTGCATGTGGGCGTTCCGTTTTTTGTATCGCGATCTCGTCGATATCTTGTCGCGCAATCGAAAACTCAAACAACGCTTCGCGCGCATTTTGGATCGCGCGTCATCGAGCGCGGCCGACGTGTTGCGTGGGTTGTCGACAGCGGAAATCCTGCGCGCGACGGACGACGAAATTCGTGCGACATCGGAAAACGTGTTGCTCGTCGCGACGTTCTGGATCAATTACAACACCGTGCGCAGCGTAAAGCCGGAACAGACGCAGAAAGAACTGACGCACGGCATCTATCAAGTGATGTTGCTGATCGCACCATTTCTACGCGACGCGGAGCGCGCGCATCTCAATACGCTCGCGCTGGCGTACCGCTGATCAGCGTAAGCGGATTTGGCTGCGTTCCTGCTTGCGATCCCATGCCCGCAGTTCATCGCGCAAGTGCGCCACGCGTTGCCGGCCGAGCGCGTTGCGTTCTTCATCGAGCACGTTTGCGTCGAGCAGTTCGGCCAGGCGCTGCGCCGTCGGCAACATCGCATCCCACGCGTCGAGCGCGGATAGCGGTCCCGGCAGCGTCATGAAAAAACTCACGCCGGGCGTGTGCAGTTCTTCGATGTGGCGCATGTCGAAATTGCCGGGCTTGACCATATTGGCCATGCTGAAAATCGGACCGGCTTCGGGTTTGCCGGAGATGAGACGATGAAAAATTCCCATGTCACCGAATGTAAGCCCGGCTTTTTCCGCGGCGACGACGAGATTAGGCCCATGCATCGTTTCGCCAGCTCGCGACGACACGAACAGCGTGATGATGCGTTCGATCGGCTGCTCCGGACGCACGCCGCGCAACGGTTTCGAGGGTTCGATCGGCTCGCGTTTTGCGGCGATGGCGGAGCCGAGTTTCTCCAGCTCGTCCGTCGCGAAATCGATATTCAGCTCGCCTTGCTCGGCGGTGATCGAATCGTCCGCATCACCAAACGTCGGCTCAATACGTTCGCCGGACTCGCTCTCGCGCAGCACGGGATTGCGCCTGCCCTGCTTGGGACGTTTCGGTTTTCCGAATAGCCAAATCAGCGCAAAAATAATCGCGCCGACGATCGCAATGATGATGCGCAATTCGTTCGCGGTCATCGCGGAATTTCCATCACGTACGGCCTACACTCGCCCATCATCGTGCGATGGTAGCAACTGCGGCCGCGTTCGTCAGGCCGCACCGGCGAGTTTGGCCGCTTCGGCCAAGTCGACCTGAACCAGTCGCGACACACCCGCTTCGCGCATGGTAACGCCGCACAGCTGATGCGCCGCTTCCATCGTCGCCTTGTTGTGCGTGACGAACAGAAATTGCACGCGCTCACTCATCTCGGTGACGAGTTGCGAGAAACGGCCGACGTTGGCTTCATCGAGCGGTGCATCGACTTCGTCCAGCAGACAGAACGGTGCCGGATTGAGGCGGAAAATAGAAAACACGAGCGACACCGCGCTCAACGCTTTTTCGCCACCCGAAAGTAGCGAAATGTTCGAAACGCGTTTGCCCGGCGGACGCGCCATGATGGAGACGCCGCTATCGAGCATATCTTCGCCGGTCAGCTCAAGATAGGCATGACCGCCGCCGAAAAGCCGAGGGAACAACTCCTGCAATCCGGCGTTGACGCGATCGAACGTTTCTTTGAATCGCGTGCGCGTTTCGCGGTCGATCTTCTTGATGGCGCCTTCGAGTGTTTCCAGCGCAGTGTTGAGATCCATGAGCTGCGCATCGAGATAGGTTTTGCGCTGCGATTGCTCTTCGTGCTCCTGGATCGCGGCGAGATTGACCGGTTCGAGGCGTTTGATCTTTGCTTCGAGCGTTTCGAGCTGCTGCTGCCATTCGACCGGATCGGCACCGCTCGAGAGACTTTCAAGCAACGTCGCGACGTCGTGACCTGACGCGCTGATTGCTTCTTCGAGTTGTTGCGCGCGGAGTTGATGGCCCTGATGCGCCAATCGACGTTCGGCGTGCGCTTCGCGATGCTGATTCAATGACTGTTCCACACGATGACGCTCTTGCTCGTAGCCGCGGAATTCGGCGTCGCGCTCTTCCAGCGCCTTGCGCGCTTCGACCAACTGTTTGTCGATGAGCAAACGTTGGTTCAGATACGTTTGACGTTCCGCCTCCAGACCCGTCAACGGATCGCCACCTTGGGTCAATTGTTCGGCGATTTCCGTCTTGCGCGACTGCAACTGCGCGAGCTGCGTGTTCATGCGGTGCAGCGCCTGTTCCAGCGAAGCCACCGATGAGCGACGCGATTCCAGACCGAGCGCGAGCTGATGCGCTTGGTCGGCCGCTTCGCGCGCATTCATACGTGCTTCTTCGCGTGCTTCGAGCAAACGTCGACGTTCGCCATCGAGATGCTGACGTTGTTGTTCCAGATCGCCCATGCGCGTGACGGCTTCTTCTTGCCGCTGACGCGCTCCGCGCGACTGTTCCTGGTCGGCCGTGATGCGTGTTTCGAGTTCGGCGATTTCCGCATCGACTTTCGCGATGCGCGCCTGTGCCGTTTCGATTTTGCCGCGATGACTTTGCAGTTGTCCTGCGATTTCAGCGACACGACGGTGCGCGGCATACAGATCGCGCTGCGCGTCGTCGCGAACACGCTCGGCTTCGGCTTTTCGCGATTTCAATTCTTCGATGTCTTTACCGAGATTTTCCGCCCGCGCTTGTGCCTGCGCGATCTGCTCGCGAATCGTCTGGATTTCTCGCTCGCGGCCGAGCACGCCCGCCTGCGCGCCACCACGACGGAGCACACGCGCGAATTCCGCACCGAACCACTCGCCGGTGCG
>CAZZWP010000049.1:0-1843 GCA_964657965.1 uncultured Rudaea sp.
ATTCGGAAAACATCTGATCGATAGCGGCCGCGACCAGATCGTCTTTCGACGCGAAGTGCGCGTAGAAACCGCCATGCGTCAATCCGACCTGCGCCATGATGCCTGCGACAGCGACACCCTCCGGCCCTTTCGCGCGAATCGCCTGCGCGGCGGCTTTGACGACCTTCTCGTGCGTTCTGAGTTTGTGTTCGGCGTCGTAGCGCATACGCTTGTGCCTCTTTATATGATGCATATAATACTATCGACGTTAAGTGATTTCAAGGTTGTCGATGAACGCGCTGTCCAAACCGTTGCCGCAGGCCGCCATGCAACTATCGCCGGCCGATCTGCCGCTCGCGCGAAAATATCTGATCTTCGCGGTGATGGCGTTCGGCCAGTTCATGGCGCTGATCGATATCCAGATCGTCGCCGCCTCGCTCAACGATGTGCAGGCCGGATTGTCGGCAGGTCCCGACGAAATCAGCTGGGTGCAAACCGGTTATCTGATGGCCGAACTGGTCATGATTCCGTTTTCGGCATTTCTCGCGCAGGCGCTGTCGACGCGCTGGCTGTTTGCGTTGTCGGCAGGTTTGTTCACCGCAGCCAGCGCGCTGTGCGGCGCGGCATGGGATATCCATTCGATGATCGCGTTTCGCATCGTGCAGGGTTTCGTCGGCGGCGCGATGATCCCCACCGTGTTCGCGACGGGGTTTGCGCTGTTCACCGGTGCGCAGCGCGCGATGATTCCGGCAATTCTCGGCATGGTGTCCGTCCTGGCGCCGACATTAGGACCGACCGTCGGCGGCTGGCTCACCGATGCCATGGGATGGCGGTCCATTTTTTACGTCAACATCGCGCCGGGAATCGCGGTGACGATTTTGTCGGTGTTGCTGATCCGCGTCGATAAACCTAACGTCGCGATGTTCAAACGCATCGATTACGCCCACCTGATCGCGATGGCGGCGTTTCTCGGTGGGCTCGAATATGTGCTCGAGGAAGGCCCGCGTTACGATTGGTTCGGCGATTCCGATGTCGTCACCGCCGCGTGGATTTCGTTCGTGGGATTCGCCTTGTTTATCGAGCGCTCGTTCAACTCGAACGGACCCATCGTCAAGCTCACGCCGTTTCGCAATCCCACGTTTGTGTTCGCGTGCGTGTTCAATCTGGTGATCGGGTTCGGATTGTATTCGGCTACATATCTCGTGCCGCTATTTCTCGGCCGCGTGCGTGACTTCAACAGTTTGCAAATCGGCACCACCGTCGTGGTGGCGGGCGTGGCCCAAATCGTCAGCGTTTTCATCGCCGCGCGTTTATCGCAGCGCATCGACCAGCGCTATGTGATCACCGTTGGACTGAGCCTGTTCGCGGCGAGTTTATGGTCGACATCGTTTCTCACGCCCGACTGGGGATTTGCGTCGTTGCTGATTCCGCAGGCGTTGCGCGGATTCGCCATCATGCTGTGCATCGTGCCGAGCGTGAACATGGCGCTATCCGGATTTGCGATGACGGAACTGCGTTACGCCTCGGGCCTGTTCAACCTGATGCGAAATCTCGGCGGCGCAATCGGCATCGCCGTCGTCAATACGTGGCTCCAAGACAATGCGCGCGTGGACGTCGCACGCTTCAGCGAAGCGCTCGGCGAAAGTGGACGCCATGCGCCCGCTATGGTCGCCGAGCTGACGGCGCGCTTCGGTCAGCTTACCGCCGACTCCGCGCACGCGCTGCTGATCGCGCAAGGCGAATTGGCGCGCGTTGTCGGGCGCAACGCGTTGACGTTATCGTTCAACGATGTGTTTCGATTGATGGCGTGGCTGTTCGTCGGTGCGCTGGTGCTGGTTCCGTTTTGCCGTCCGGCGCCGAAGGC
>CAZZWP010000049.1:1853-20736 GCA_964657965.1 uncultured Rudaea sp.
GGCGGCGGCGCCGGTGGAAGCCCATTGATAACGCGAACGATCACAACGAAGGAATGTCGACGCCGTTTTTGAAAATCTGATCGAACGGCGCGAATCGCGCGACGGCGATATCGCTATTTCCTCCGCTGGCGCAGGCCGTGTCACCCGCCACCACGAGCTTGCCGTCGAGGTAGGAAGCGGAAAAACCATCGTTGTCGGTGCGCGTCAAACCAAAGCCGGTCGGGCATGCGAAAAAGTATACATTTTGTGAGCCGCCGCCGCTGAACGTGGGGTCCGCCGCGAAGTTCGTGTAGAACGGCGGCGTCAGGCGTGCGACACCGACACCATCGCCGTAAGGCACCGTATCGGCGCTTGCTCCCGTGCCGACGGCGAGCAGCGTCGGCGACTTCGTGTCATTGTTGTCGATGATCAGTTTGCTGACGTTGGTGCTTGCATCGGGCACGCCGCCGTACGTGAAGGCGAACTTGGCTGCCATGCTGGTGCCGTATTGGTCGAGCGCTCCGTCGGCAAGCAACATCGCCACGACGGCGCGTTGGTTGTTGTTCGCATCCACGCTGGAACGCCCACCGATCGCGATATTTCCGCTCGATCCGAAGATAGCGATGGTGTCGCAGAAGTCACCGTTGTCGCCGCCGTAGTCGAATGCGACGGTTGTTTGGCCGCCGGCGCCAAACGCCGGATCGACGTCGGAAAGATCGGCACGTATACGAATCAGGGCACAGTCGTAATTGCCCGCGGGGCCGCGGTGATAGCCGACGAGGACGTAACGGCCTTGGCCGTCGATGGCCAGATCGAGGGCGTGATCGTCCTGATTCGGGCCGCTACCGAATTCATACTGAAACCGTTCGTCGCTCGCGCCGTTTTCCGCAATGCGATCCAAGAAAAATTGATTGCCGTTGAAACCGGATTGGTTGTCGTAGTACGTGCCGGCCAAGTCGATCGAGCCATCCGATTCGATCACGATGCGCGACGCGTACGTTGCATCGCCGGCGAGCGGCGTCACATAGGTTGCGCCGGCGCCGTTGTTTCCGAAGGTCATGTCTTGGTTGCCGGCCGCATCGAACTGCAATAGCACAGCCTTGTGCAAGCCGTCGTTGCTGTCGAGAATATTTCCCGCGACGACGATCCGACCGTCGGGCCGCACCGCGACGGCGACGGCGCGATTGCCGGCGTCGCCCAGATACGGCGTGATATATCCGGCCAATGGCGGACCGAATGCGCGATAGGCTCCAAAACCGGTATCGACCGACCCATCGCCATTCAAGCGGGTGATCGTCCAGTCGGTGTAAGGCGTTCCCTGATAGGTAAAGTCGTTGTAACCCGCCAGTACCACTTTGCCGTCGGGTTGCAGCGCAACGCCTTGAGCGACGAAAGCGCTCGTCGTGTAGTCCGAACTGAAAGCGGGCAACGGGCTGGCAAGCTGCACTTTGCCGGCCGAACCAAAACCCGGATCGAGCGCCCCGCTGTCCACCGGCGCGTCCGCATTCGCTGCGCTGGTGAAGAATAGAGCCGCCGCCAACACCCATTCGTTTTGAAGTCGCATTGTTCGCCTCGTCGAGACCGCTGAAAGTGGCGATCGCACGGAGGGTTACGTCAATTGGTGGCACGTACTGACACACGGCGCAAGCCGTTCATTCCTGTTCGACGCTTACAGCGTCAGCCGTAATGTCACCCGCAATTGGCGCGGCTCGCCCGGATGACCGGTGACACCGTCGGCAACGATGGGACTCGTTGGCGTTATTCGATAATCCTGTTCGTAGGCGATGTCGTAAAACTTTCGATCGAAAATGTTCAGGACATCGAGCGATAGAGACGCCCACGCCGTCAGCCTGCGCTGCACCCGAACGTTCGTGACGATCGCCGATGGCGCGCGCAACGTTCCGTCTTGCGACAGCGGATACTGACCGATGTAACGGAATTTGACGTCGCCGGACCAGTCGCCGACATCGTGCGCGGACAATCCGATCGACGCGACTTTGCCGACCGCATTCGGTATCTGATCTCCTAGTTCGCCGTTGTCATTGTTGTTCGCAAACCGCGCGTGCGTTCGTGCGAAGTCCGCGTCGAACAACAACCAGTCGTTAAGCACGTAATGATTGTTCCATTCGGCGCCGTAGCGTTTGCTCGCGCCGTTGATTTCGGTCCCGCCCGAATCGGCGCTGTAGACGAGTTCCGACGCGCTATTCAAGCTCCACAACGCCAGCGAAGTTTGTAAACCCGGAATGATTTCCGTGCGCATGCCCAATTCCTTACCGAAGCTGCCGACCAGCGCCGGCGCGCGGTCGACGGCATCGCCCGTCGTCGGATCGTAGCGATAAACGACGCCGCGCGCGTCGTTGCTATGAAAACCGTTACCGATATTGGCGAAGAATTCTGTTTTGTCCCACGGACCAAAAATCAATGAGAGTTTAGGCGACACGCGATTGTCCGATGCATCGCCGCTGTTCGGCGCATATGTTTGCGACGTCAGGTGCAGGTCGATCGCGTCCTGGCGAATTCCCGCGAGCGTGCGAAACCAGTTCGTCCACTCCGTCGTGTTCTGCACATAAACCGCGGCTTCGGTTTCGTCGACCAAATTGTCGCTCACCGTTGCGAATGGAATTCGCGCTTCGGTATCGAAAAGCGAAACATGGATGAAGTCGTGGCGCACGTGTGCGCCGATTTCTGTCGTCGACTCGTGACCGAACAAGTCGTGTATCCAACCTTGGGTGAGATCAAAACCTTCGATGTCGCGCGAGTCGCGCTGATTGAACTGATCGCCATGAACAGGATCGTTTTCGAAATACGTAAAGTCGGACCATAGCTGCAAGCGGTAGTGTTCGACGTAGCCGGACGCTTTCATATAACCGCCGCTATCACGACTATGCCATTCGCTGGAAATAATCTGGCGCGCCGAACGGCCGCCGTCGGTCGGGTCGAGTGCGCAGTAACGACAAAGTTCGCCGTCGTCGATCAATGCGAGCGGAACCTGGTCCGTGGAATTCCAATTTGCGTCGTAAGCGATCGCATCGGCGGACCATCCATGCTCGGCATCGCCGCCGCTGGCGCGCAGGAGCGTATTGATCTTGTGCATGTCGTCGGGATTGACCCAAGGACCGTCGTCACCCATCGCTTCGATCGCGCCGAGCAGATGCGGGCCGGCATCATCGCGCGTAAGTGCAACCGACGATGCGCCCAGAACGCGGCGATAACCGTCGTCTCCCACCGTCACATTCACTACCGTATTCGGCAACGTGTTTCGATAAGAAATATCCGCCGAACCGGCGGATGAAAAATCCCCGTTTTGCGCGAAGTACGGACCTTTACGATAGTCGATGCGATCGACCAGTTCCGGGATCAAGAAATTGAGATCGGTATACCCTTGGCCATGTCCGTTCGTCGGCATGTTGACCGGCACGCCATCGACGCTCGTCGCGAAATCCGTGCCGTGATCGAGGTTGTAGCCGCGCAGGAAATATTGGTTCGCCTTACCTTCGCCGGAGTGTTGCGTCACGACCAAACCGGGTACGGCTTCCAGCACCTCGCCCGGCCGCAGTAATGGCACATCCTGCAGATACGCTCCGAGAATGACGCCTTCGGACGCGGCGTCAGACGTTCCTACGCCGTTGTCGTAGTGGCCTGCGACGTCGACGACGGGCAACGCGCCGCTCGAAGAATCCGCAGCATCCGCCGTCGGACTGACGTCCGCCCGCGCGACGTCAGTCAAACAAAGGCTGGCGCATAAAACGCCGACAGCGTATCGGGACAGCACGTTGGTCATGTCAGCCAAGGCCAAATCCAAACATTCGACTCAACAACCAAACCGAGGCGACCAGCGCAATGATCGACGAACCGCCGACAAGAAATACCGGACGATAAAAATATTTTTTGCGAATTAGAAAAATGAAAGGCACGAAGACAAGCACGACGGTGAGCTGGCCGATTTCCACGCCGATATTGAAGCCTGCCAACGACAACGCGAGCGCGTCGCGTGGAAGACCTAAATCCGCCAACACGCTGGCGAAACCGAACCCGTGCACCAGTCCGAACCCGAAGGCGAGCAACCAAACTTTCCGAGTGACGAGCGGCCAGATATTGTTGAGCGCGGCCAGCATCACGGATAACGCAATGCCGGATTCCACGAGCCGCGATGGCAAACCGACGATGCCGAGCGCGGCCAACGTGAGCGTAATGGAGTGCGACACGGTAAACGCCGTCACCACCGCGAGCACGCTCAGCAAAGCGTTGCGCAACGTGTCGACGGGAATCCAGCGATTTTCTTTCCGGACGAGCACCGCCGGCAACAGCAGCGAAATCAAGAACAGCATGTGGTCGTAGCCGATCCAGATGTGGTGCATGCCGTCGTTGACAAATTCGATGAATGTCGACCAGCGCGAGTTGTTGGCGAGGTCGAATGTCTGCGTCGATTGCGTCGGCGACAGCACCGCGCTACGCGAATTGCCGTCGACTTCCAAGCGCAGCAATCCGCGATGACTGGGATCGATGTCGAACAACAAGTGGTAACCGACTTCGATTTGTTTCGGAGACGCCGCGCACTGCGCAGTGAACTGCAAGACCGCGTAGCCGCCGTCGGTATGATCGTCGACGAGCAACTGCGTCGGCGCGATCGCGCAAGATTCGCCTTCCGATGTCAGCGCCAGATGTTGTAACGCATACTTAAAAACATCGGGCTCGCGTCGCCGCAATTCTCCCCATGTGATCGCGCCGTCGCTGTTCGCGTCCAAATGCAACGGCAATTCGAGATCGCGAAGCGCGATATCCCATCGGCCGGCAATCGTCGCGTCGCCGGAATGCAACGAAAGCGTGAGATAGCTGTCGCTCGGTTTATGCGCGCTGGCGCTGCATGCGCAGCTCATCAGCGTCAGCGCGAACATGATTCGTGTGAACAGCGTCATTTCTGTGCGCTCGAGGTCAGCGTGGCGGCGATTTGTTTCAGACGCGGGGCGTCGATGGCCGTCTGCTTCAACCAATCGAAAGCGGGCTGTGCGGCCGCTTTGTCGTGCGCGGCGAGCGACGCTTCCAACAAAATACGTACGTCGGCAGGTTCACGTTGAACGGCGAAATTTCGCTGCGCCAGATCGAGCGCCTGCGGGACCTCGTGTTCGACCTCGAGCGCAAAGCGCGCCTGTTCGCGCAGATGCGTCTGGTCGCCGCGTTCGCGTGCCTCGGCGAAGCGGTCGGACATATTTTTTGCTAACGACGCGGCGTCTGCGTCGTTTTCGCGCTGCGCTGCGATGGCGGCACGTAAAAGCAAGGCGTCGGCTTGCGTCGCGTCGCCGAGCGCGCGGCGCGCATCGGCGTTGCGATTCTGATCGAGCAACAAGTCCGCGTAAGCGGATCGCGCGTAAACGTCGTCGGGCTCGATCGTGAGCGCTTGTTTGAATGCCTCTTCGGATTTCTGCTGGTCATTTAATCGCGCTTGGATTTCGGCCAACGTCGTCCACGCCCACGTCCGTTCTTGCGGCGACGTGGCCGTCGTTTCTGTCAACGCCTTAGTCAACAACACTGCCGCGTCCGGGGCACGATTGGTGAGTCCCGTCGTCGCGGCGACGCATGTCGCGCCCACTAACGGGTCGGCCATCGGAATGAGTTTCAGGCAAGCCGCGCGCGAGGCGGCGATATTGCCTTGCACTTGCTCGATACTCGCGAACAACAGCCAGGCGTCGGGTTGGAACTGGTCGTTCTTCAGCGCCGCTTCGAGTGCGGCGAGCGATTGCTTGAATTCATGTCGAAACTGCAGGATGCGCGCGCGCATGATGAGTACGGGCGCGGGCGCAGGATTCGCGTCCCACCAAGCACCCAGCGCCGCTTGCGCATACCCGTAGGCGCGCGGATCGGAATAGGTTTGGCCGACTTCGACGTAACGTCGCGCCGTTGCGAGGGCTTGGGCGAGGTCAGGTCGCGAGGCCGTCGCGTCACCCGGTGCGGGCGCAGGAATATTCCGCGTCGCCAGGAACGCGGGAGGCAGACGTTCGAGGACGACATCGTCCGACGTCGGACGATGCGCGTCGGCGAAAACGGCAGAGGCGAATAAAAATGCGGCGGCTCCGAGAGCCGCCGACGTGCGTGATGGCATGGTACTGATCGCCTACAAAGGCAGAGCGTCAACGGTGTCGTCGGTACTCTCGAACGTAAGGTTCAGATCATTCACGTCGTACGGATCATCCGTTTCCGACGCGCCGTAGACAATCAAAAAAACGACGTTCTCGAAATCCCGCGGTGCGTCGGGGGACGTTGTCAGTCCCCACAGCGAAAACGCGAGCAGTCCATTCGGATCGTCGTACGACTGCGCACTGGCCCCCGACACACAACCCAACGCGAGAACCGGCGCCGCGAGCAAACTGCTTAACAGCCGCTTCATGGCGTCACCGCGACAGGAATGCCGTTGGCGCCATTCGGTGAACCCGGCAGCGGCGGATTCAAGTACGGAAATGTCTGCGCGAAATTGGCGGCGGTGAGTGACGTCTGATCGGTGTAGGGCAATTGGCCATCCGGCGCATCCGCCGCACTCAACAAGACACCCATCGCGACACGCAGTTCGATATCGACGACATCATCGCCGGGACGACGGCCGTTGGGGAATCCCGCCGAATCGGCGCCGAGAACACCCAGCGTGTTTTGCTGCGCGGCCGCGACGACCGGAGTCGATGTATTGAGTCGCAACATCTCCGACGCCGTGACTTTTTTCTGCTGGTTCAAGCCGGGAATCCCGGTGAGAAATGCCTCGACCAGATCGGTGCGCGGAATCAGTGTCGGCGCGTGAACGCCGAACAAAACTTGCAGCAGAGCGGGCAGCGACGGATTCGTCACATAATTGGCGAACTGTCCGTCGTCCTGCGGCTTGCTCGCGTTGAAACGATCCTTATCCGGCAGACCGATTACGACCTCATTCACGAGCGGCATGCCGAGTCTGGAAACTTGCGTCCACGGACCACCCACGATCGACGGCGGTTTTCCCGCGCCGCCGCTGGCGACTAAACCGGCGGGCGCAGGATTCAGCAGTGCGCCTTGATGCAAACTCGCCGTCGTCCAACCGCCGATGACCGGATCGCCGCCGTTGGTGAGGCATGACGATGCGACTTCAAGTTCGATCGCCGTGATCGCCTTGTTCGCGAGCGTATTGGGTTGAGTATTCGGCGGACCGACCGGATTCAAATTCACCAAATCGAAAATCTCGCCGAGATTCACGGCGAACGGATCCGCTCGCTGGCCCACGAATACTTTGCCTGGCGTGTCACAACCGGGAATGCCGATGGAGAAAACGTGATTGCTCGCGTAGGTGCTGTAGTCGGCAACGGATTTATTGCCGATATTGTCGAGCGGTTTGCGAAACGTCGTGCCGCCGCTGGTGAGATTCGACGCGATGGCCGACGTACCTTTGCGCCGATCGCCGCGCACCACCGTCACCGTATAGGATTCGATGAGATTCTTGTTGGCATCGCCGTCGGTAACGCCGGGGCCAAACGGTCCGATATTGACCAGCGGAACGGGGATACTTTTGCCGGCGATATTCAGCGCAGCGTTTTGATAGGTGTTGGTGAAACGGAATTGGAACGTCAAGTGCTCATGACCGTCGCCGACGTTATCGATTTCGATTTCGTAGAGCGCGTTCGGATCGAGCGAGAAATAATTGGGACCGCCGTAGGCATCTTCCAGCGGAATGTAATCGGCGACCAACGTGACGAATCCTTGTCGGCCGGTTTCGTAACTGTTGAACATGTAGAAATCGGTTCCGTCGACTTGCGGTCGACCTGCGACGAACGGTGCTTCGCGGTGACTGGATGCGTAAGCGGTGCCGGCGAGCGCGACGAGCATGGCGGAAACGAGCGCGGTCCGAGTTGCGACTTTCATAAAACCCTCCCTTCAGTTGTGGCTGCGGTTTGGCAGTGCGCGCGACACTACGCGCGCTGATGTGAACGAGCGGGGATGGCGAAACCGTGTTTTCTTCACGCGCTGTGGATCGGCGTGAAGGGAATGCGCGCAAATCGTCGGGTCAAAGGCCATTTACCGTCCGACAAGCGATGACAGCAGTGCCTAATTGACTTCATTCCTTGACATGCAACATTTTACTTGCCTATTATACAGGCAAGTGATTACTTGCGTTTGTCAGATGGCAAAACGACCCGATACCGACGTGCTGTTCAAGGCCCTGGCGGATCCGACCAGGCGAAAACTTCTGGATCTTCTGCATGCACACGACGGCCGCACGCTGAATGAGCTTTGTGCGTACCTCGAAATGTCTCGCCAAGGCGTGACCCAGCATCTGCATGTGCTGGAGACGGCCAACCTCGTCGCCACGGTATGGCGCGGCCGCGAAAAGTTGCACTTTCTTAATCCGGTGCCGCTGCAGGAAATTTATGAGCGCTGGATTTCAAAGTTTGAAAAGCCACGCCTCAAAGCACTCGACACTTTGAAACGACGACTGGAGAAAACCAATGGCTAGATCGACTTTCGTTTATGTGACTTACATCCGTACGACCCCGGACAAGCTTTGGTCGGCACTGACCGACGACGCGGAGTTCATGAAGCAATATTGGTTCGGTATGCATTGTCAAAGCGAGTGGACGCCCGGCTCGGCGTGGCAGCTGGTGTCCAGCGACGGTGAGATTTTCGACGCGGGCGAAATCCTGGAAGCCGAACGTCCGCGACGTCTGGTAATCCGATGGCGGCATCAGAAAACGCCGGCGCTCAAGGCCGAAGGCGACTCGCGATGCACGATGGAGCTCGACCAGGAGGGAACGGCCGTCAAACTCACGATCACTCACACGATTGATTGCGATCCTTCCCGACTGCTCGATGCCGTCTCCGGCGGATGGCCGAAGGTTATATCCAACCTGAAATCGCTTTTGGAGACCGGTTCGATAGCGCTGGGAGAACCTTATCCGTCATAAAACGCGCAACTCTCAGACAAATCGACGCCAAAGATAAGCCTGCCACGGGCACGGTGCAGCCAAGCCGTGCCCCTCATTTTGCGAATTTCGGGTGTTCGCGCACGTCAATCTCCACGGCGTCGCTGTGCCGGTCAGGCGTCGGAGCGCGCTGTTACCCAGGATGCGCTCAGGCATAGCTCTTGCTCTTGCAGACGACCTACTTACTGGTTAGCCATGAGCGCATCCGTAGCAACCCGAATCATCCACGACGCACGCGATGATCTTTGTGAGGCGATCGTTCTCGTCGGCGAGCATCTGCGCGCGACCGGTTATGCGTTCACGACGGTCACTCCCGAAACACATCGGCGCGTGATCGCGAACAACCCGCTTTGCCGCGACGTGCTTCGCGACGTGTTTGGATGGAACCGGTCGTTCGGTGTCGACGATCTTGATCCGCGCGTCAGCGATGCCATGCGGCGCGCGGGGGTTGTCGATGCAGTGGGACAAAGTGAATCTCGCAAACGGAGCGATATTCGATTCGCTTCGCTCGGCGACGAACTGTTCGCGCATTCGGCATTTCCAACCGAATCGCCGCAAAGCGTTTTCTTCGGCCCCGATAGTTATCGTTTTGCAGACTTGATCGCGCGGACGCTGGCGGATCACCGCCATCCAGTGTTGCGCATCGTCGATATCGGATGCGGCTCGGGCGTCGGCGGCGTCATCGCGGCGAAGATCACGGCCCATCATCCACAACTCGTACTCGCCGACATCAATCCGCTGGCGTTGCGATTCGCACAAGGCAATGCGCGGCTGGCCGGTATCGACGATGCGCAGTGCGTGCTCAGCGACGTGTTCGGCTCAATCGAAGGCGACGCGGATGTGATCGTCAGCAATCCACCGTATCTGGCTGACGCCAAGGAACGCCTTTATCGCCATGGCGGCGGGCAGTTCGGATCGGAACTGTCGCTGCGCATCCTGCGCGAGTCGCTGACGCGGTTGCGACCCGGCGGCGTGCTGGTGCTTTACACCGGATCGGCGATCGTCGATGGCATGGACACGTTCCGCGCGCGCGCGTTGCAAACGTTGCGCGGCGCGGATTTTGATTTCCGGTACGCCGAACTGGATCCGGATGTCTTCGGCGAAGAGCTGGACCGTAAACATTATGCCGTCGTGGAGAGGATTGCCGCGGTGGGTTTGGTTGTCACAAGGATTCCGTGAGGTTTGTATGAATGCGCAGTTGAAACCGTTTCCCGATGCCGACGCCGCGAAGCACACCTTCCATGCGCGGCTGAGTGCGTTCAACGCACGCCGTTTCAGACCGGCGTTGCCTGAGCCGAATTGGGCCGCGTCGCTGACGCGTGATCTGTCCCTGTTGAAAGAAGAAGGCGAGTTTTTGGAAACCGAACGCGCGTCGATTCAGCCCCTGATGAAGGACGTGCCGCAACGAGCCGACGCATTCATGGTGTGGTTCGAATCGCTTGTCGAGCACGGACCCGGTCAAGGCGACGCATTATTTCCGTGGTTGGAGCAATACGCCGACTGGGACGACATGCGCTGGTTTCTCGGACAAGAAGTGGCGGGCGAAGCCGGTTTCGACGATCTCGTCGCGCTCACGCAAGTGCGCTTTCCGATGCGACCCAAACTCGAGATGGCCCGCAATTACTGGGATGAAATGGGTCGCGGCCACGCGCACGGAATGCACGGCGGCATGCTCGACAATACGGCGCAGGCGTTTGGACTGCAGACACAAATCGAAGAAACCGTCTGGGAATCGCTCGCTCTCGCCAACACGATGGCTGGGTTGGCCGCGAATCGACGCTACGCCTATCACTCGATCGGCGCATTGGGCGCGATCGAACTCACCGCGCCGAGTCGCGTGTCGCTGGTGAACGACGGGTTGCGCAGGCTCGGCGTCTCGGCGGAAGGGCGACAATATTTCCAGCTTCACGCCGGACTCGATGTTCGCCACTCCCGCGAGTGGAATGCGGAAGTGATTTACCCGCTCGTCGCCGATGATGCCGCACTCATCACGCCCATCGCCGAAGGCGCATTGATGCGTCTGCGTTGCGGCGAGCGGTGCTTCGAGCGTTATCGTTTTGAACTCGGCGTCTGAGAAAATTCAAGCGACCCAGCCGAGACGTTTGAGTGTCGTCCAGTCTTCGCGGATAAGCCGGTCGCCGATGTCGATGCGGTAGCGCGCATTCGATACGACGACTTTACGCGCTGTCGAATAAGCGCCCGCTTGCGCCTGTTGGATCGTTTCGCCCGTTCCGGTCGCGACAGCAACGTAGCCGATCGCCCCGCTCGTTTGCAGATGATCTCCGTTGCGCTCGATTTCGCCGAAGTGCAGCGCGTCGATGGCGATGCCGTCGAAAAAAATCGGCCGGCCGCGCGACAACTCCGCATAACCGAATTCGTATGGAAACGGCGGCACGGTGAGTACCACGCCGACGGCAAAACCGTCGCGGGTTTGGAATGTGTCGCTTGTGCCGGACGCCATCTTGCGCAGAATGATGTCCCAGCCGTCTAAATGCAGCGCGTCACAAATGGCGAAGCCGGGGTAACCGAAGCGGCTGGTGAATTCCAGTGGAAACACGCCGTCGTCGTTGACGATGGTATTAATGTTGATATATCCGTGATGTCGCGCTTGCCGCAACAATGGAGCGATGCAAGCCAGTGTGCGCTCGAAAAGCCGCTGCGACTGCCGATAGCTAACGACGGTGCCCATCTCGCCGGTGAGTTCGCCCAAATCACCGGGGAAAAAGCGCTTGTGCTCCCAGTCGATACAGGCCGGTTGAAGGAAACGCGCGCCGTCGAAGTAAGCACCGATGCCGACTTCGACACCGCGCAAAAAATCCATCAATACGAACTCGGGGCGCGCGCTACCGAAGCGGTTGGATTCGGCGTGCAACATCGCGGCCATGTCGGCACCGCTGTCGAGCATGCCGACATAGTTCTGCGTCGACGCGCTGTTCGCGTCACTCAACTTATAGACGTAACGCGCCGGTTTGCGCCGGATGAAATCGGTCGCGTCGGCGAACGTCGCGAAGCGATGCGTGGGTGCCGTCTGCATTCCGACGTCGGCCATCACCTGCTGTCCGAACCCGCGATCCACTTCGAGCCGATCGCCGACTGCGCTGCCGCCGACAACGGCAAAACCTTGTGCGCGCAATGCATCGGCCTGCTCGCCGAACGTCGCCGTTTCGCAAACGACGATACCGTCACGGCCGACCCAGTCGAGTCCTAACGCGAGATCGTCGACACGTTCCACCAACCCACGGAAAATAGCGTGCGCTTCTTCTTCGCCAACGAACACACGAACTTCGTGGCCCAGACGAAGCAGGCGCCAGTACATGTCGCCCAGACTGTGATAATCGCCAATGCCGAGGAAGCGCATCCTTAAGTTGCGCCGCGAAACGTTGGGCGACTGCGCGCACCATCATCGCAAATGAAATACGTCGTCACGTTCACTAGGGCAATCCTGGTTATCATTCACAAGGCCGGGCTGAGCGACGGCTCGGCATTTTTCCAGTGGCGTTTGCACAGACGACGAGTGTCTAGATAACGTTCAACGCTTGCAAGCGATCGAGATCCTCGTTCGTCAGTGCAAGTACATCACTCAGGATGCGACGCGTGTCGCGCCCCAATGGCGGTGCGGCAGCGTCGTCGCAGGTTTCGCTCCGTGAAAACCGCATCGGGCTCGCTACGCTGCGCACGTCACCTGCGGTGGCGTGCGCCACCGTTTTGAATATCTTGCGAGCGATTGCATGCTGATCGCGATCGATATCGGCGAATGAATTGACCGGACCACTCGGTACATCGGCGGCGTTGAGTTTTTCGATCCACGACGCCGCGCTTTCCGTGACGAGTTGCGCCTGTATTTGCGGAAGCAATACGTCGCGATGCCTGACGCGATTTTCATTGCGACGAAACCGCGCATCGTCGGCCAGATCGCCTCGACCGATCGCGCGCGCGAACCGAAGAAATTGCGCATCGTTGCCGACGGCGACGAGTAATGTGCCGTCCGCCGTCGAAAAGGTCTGATAAGGCACGATGCTCGGATGACCGTTGCCGAGCCGGGGCGGCTGCTGACCGGAGACAAGGTAACTCATCATCTGATTGGCCATCGTCGCGATCTGCACGTCGAACAACGCGATGTCGATCCGTTGTCCTTTGCCACTGCGTTGGCGTTCGGTGAGCGCGGCAAGAATCGCCGTGGCGGCATACATACCCGTGAACAAATCGGTGACGGCGACACCTGCTTTCATCGGCGAGCCATCCGGCTCACCCGTCACTCCCATCAAACCACCCATCCCTTGAATCAGGAAATCGTAGCCGAGCCGGTTGGCATACGGACCTTCTTGCCCGAAGCCGGTAATCGAACAATAGACAAGCTTGGGATTGACGAGCTGCATTTCGTCCCAGCCCAGGCCATAGTTCGCCAGCCCGCCCACTTTGAAATTTTCGATCAACACATCGCTCTTCGCGGCGAGTTGACGGATGAGCGTCTGTCCTTCCGGACGCGATAGATCGATGGTGACGGATTTCTTGCCGCGATTCGTGCAGAGAAAATACGCGCTTTCGTCCGGTGCGCCAGCTGCGGATTTCAGGAACGGCGGTCCCCACGTCCGCGTGTCGTCGCCGGCGCCGGGTTTTTCGACCTTGATGACGTCGGCACCCAGATCGGCCAGCACCTGGCCGGCCCACGGACCGGCCAGTACACGGCTTAAATCAAGAACGCGTATTCCTTCCAGTAAGCTCGCCATCGATCCGTCCGGAAACCAGTTGCACAAGAACAGCGTGCCGGATTTTTCGATGTATGCCTATTCCCCACTGCCGCATCGCGCTTTCGAATCGCGTGCGGACTACGCCCGTTGCACCGCCAGGAATCGACGATTGCGCAACAGACCGGCCGAAATCAGCGAAACCAATACGCCGACAGGAAAGATTTCGATGAACGTCATCGGTAGTCGAAACAGCGGATTCGCGTAGTCGATTTTGAACTGCTCCATCTCGGCGGTGACTTTTGCCAGCGCCTCGCCCGACACGCCTTTCTTCTGTTGCCCTCGGATCACCGCGGCAGCGTAGTCGGAGGCAAAGTCCATGTGCGTGGCCGCCTGCACCGCTTCCCAGCTGGCCACGTACAACACGCTGGCGACGAAGCTGATCGCAAGGCCCAGCCCCAATGCCCGCCAGAATCCTATGACGCCGCCGCGGTCTTGATCGCGATAACGCTTGATCGCCACGAACACGGTACTCAGGGCGATCAACATGGTGGTGTACCCGATGAGAGCGCCGTACGCGAGCGGGACGTGCTCTGGAAAAAGCGTCATCGCACACATGGGGATTGCGACGACGGCGCCCGCGATCGTGCCGTAACCAAGAATCTTGCGCAGCATGTGAAACTCCTTCGACGGTTGGGACCGGAACGATCGCGATGTTCAGTGCCGCGAACAATCGCCCAAAAGGATGATTTCGAGAAAATCGCCCATTCGAATTACGTCGCCGCGTCGTTTATCGGGAATGGTTGTCAGCGGACGATTCCAAGCTCACGCGCTTTCATCAATGCATCGGTGCGACGTTTCGCGCCGAGTTTTTCGAACAAGTGCGCCGCGTGCGTCTTCACCGTGTTCGGGGAAACGTGCAACTGCGCCGCGATTTCCTTATTAGAACGCCCCGCCGCAATTTCTTTCAACACCGCCAATTCGCGCGGGCTGATGCCCAGCGTGTCCAAGGCCTGTGGATTGCCATCGAACGACACGGGCTTCGGCGCGAACACGCGCGCACCGAGAAATAACCCCAGCGCCAAAAAGGCGACGGCGATCAGGAAGATATAGATTTCTCCGGAATGCGCGAACGCCAGGCGCCGGTAATCGAGCCACTGCAGACCGATCGTGCCGACCGCCAGCAGCGCGCCGTAAATGATCGTTCGTTTCCACATAATGCGTCTTACGCAAGGGTGTTTCGGCCAGTTTAAGCGATCGGCTGCGTTGTTTTTCGCGCCGCTGCGTTCACGACGTTTTCCGCGCGCGTCACGCGCTCACGCCAGCGGCTTGCGAGCGACCAGGTACGTCACGCCGACCGATCCGTAACGCTCGGAATGCGGTTGGTTTGCATCGAGTCCGAAAATGGTTCCCGCCGGGTAGCGTCGTTCGACTCCGTCGATCGTGATAAAAATCTCGCCGTCCAAAACGAGCGCCTTCGTGACCGGCGCGTGCGCGTGATCGTCCAGCGCACCGAGTGGATCGCGTTCGATGGTGACGAATTCGACAAATCCTTCGTTGCGCATCTGCTCACGAAACGTATCAGGTGTCATGCACTTCGTAACTCCGGCTCGAGCACGCTCGTCGCTGACGAGGATCGTTCAATTTTCACGACCCCTACATCGTCGATGCGACGGGTTTGCGATACGCACGCATCGACACAGTATGTCGCGTATGCGTATGATTCTTCAACGTCGCGTCGCCGCCTGTTGCGACTACGCCGCCTTTCGATGGCGCCTGCATCTGGTACGTTGAGCATTGTCGCCGGCGAAGTTTCGGCAGGAGAAGCACGATGCAAATCATGATGCGTATGATGGTGATGGCAGCGCTGGTTGCGTCGGCCGATGCGGGCGCTTTCGTCGTGACTACCACGAGTGACAGCGGTAGCGGATCGTTACGTCAAGCGATTCTCGACGCCAATGCGGCGTCTGCGGAATGTCACCAGCAAACGATCACGTTCAATATTCCCGGCGCCAGCGTCCACACGATTCAGCCGACGAGTCCTTTGCCGCCTTTCAATATCCAGATCACGATGGACGGCTATTCCCAGCCGGGTTCGCAGGCGAACACGTTGAATGAAGGCACCAACGCCGTGATCACGATCGAGCTGGATGGCAGCATGGCGGGAACAAGCAACGGCATCACCATCGGTTACATCATGTCGCCTTCCGTATTGTGCAGTGGCAGCGGGTCGGTGATCGATGGAGTTGTCATCAACCGGTTCGCTGGGGCCGGTGTGGAGGCTTCTGAACCACCATGCCCAGCGGGACACCAGTGCTTCCCGATCGGCGCCCAGGTCTACGGTTCGTTCATCGGCACGGATACGACCGGAACGCTGGCGCGTGGCAACGGCGTCGGTGTGCACTTGGGGCTCAACAGCGAAAGCAATGTGATCGGCGAATATCCCATCGGCGGTGGCGGCGAGCAGGATCCCATACCGCTGACGCGCAATATCATCGCCGGCAATCTGTCGGATGGTGTGCGTTTGGAGTCGTCGGATGCAACAGCGCAGTCGCTGGGTCAAACCATCCGCAACAACTATATCGGCGTCGATGCGACGGGTACCAAAGCGCTACCGAACGGCGGTTACGGCATATTCGCCGACATGGGAAGTTCCGCCGAGATCATCGAGAACAATATCATCGCCGGACATCCCGCCGATGGCGTGCGTATCGTTGGCGGCACGACGATCAGCGTTCAGTACAACGCAATCGGCGTCGGCATCGGCGGTGTCGCGCTCGGCAATGCGGGTGACGGCATCCATATAGAAGGCGGTGCGCGCGGCGTCGCGGTGGGCTTCGGTTTCCCCTCGTTGAGCGCCAATGGCATCGCCTCGGTCGCCCACAATGCCGGTGCGGGATTGTATGCAGAGGATGAAGTCAGTGTTGATGTCTCGTCCGGATCGTTCGGAAGCAATACCGGACTCGGTATCGATCTGGCACCGCGCGGCGTGAACGCGAACGATGCGCTCGACGCCGACGACGGACCGAATGAACTTCTCAACTCACCGGTTCTATTGACGGCGACTTACGCGTCGGCGTCTGCGCAGACCACCGTCACCGGCACCATCGACACGACGCCCAATACGACCAACGAAATCGACTTCTACGTCAGCGACAAGTGCAATCCGTCGGGCTATGGCGAAGGCGAAGCGTATCTCGGGTCCGTGTCCGTGACGACGGATTCATCCGGTCACGCCACATTTTCGGAATCGTCATTCGCGCATCAAGGCACGGCCGTTACGGCGCTGACACGTCGCTTGGCAGTCGCCGATCCGACATTCGTCGTGTCGGAATTCTCGAACTGCAAAGTCGTCGGCGACGAGATTTTTGCCGATGGCTTCGGACCGTAGCGCACCCGGGATTAGCGATCTTGCTGTAATCGACGGACGTAGCAATCCATGAGCACGCTCAGTACGCGCGAGCATCAAATGTTTCCTGTGCTCAACGCGATGCAGATCGCCACCGCGCGCCGCTTTGCGAGCGGCCCGGAAAAATACTTCGCGCCCGGAGAAAATATTTACGCGATCGGCGAACAAGGCGCGCCGGCGTGGTTGGTGCTGAAAGGAACGATCGACGTCGTTCGCCGCGACGGCCTCTCACACGAAGCACCGGTCACCACGCACGGCGTCGGGCAATTCAGCGGCGAGGTCAATCAGCTCGCCGGCCGGCCGTCGATCGCGGCCGGTCGTGCCGGCGCGGACGGTTGCACGGCGTTGCCTTTCGATCCGGCGCATCTGCGCGCGCTCATGGTGGGATCGGCAGATGTCGGCGAGGTCGTCATGCGCGCCCTGATCTTGCGCCGCGTCGGCCTGATCGAAGAAGGTGGCGCCGGAACCATTCTGATCGGCACCTCGGGCCATCCGGATCTCATTCGACTGCAAGGATTTCTCACGCGAAGCGGTTTTCCCAATCTCGTGCTCGACGCGACGACGGATGCCGAAGGCAAAGCGCTCATCGAACGCATCGGTGTGGGGCCGGATGAATTGCCGCTGGTCGTGTGCCCGAGTGGATCGATGCTCAAGAATCCGAGCAACGCGGAAATCGCCGTGTGCCTCGGTATCACACCGTCGCTCGATGCAGACAAAGTGTTCGATGTCGCGGTGGTGGGGGCGGGGCCTGCGGGATTGGCCGCGGCAGTGTACGCGGCGTCGGAGGGACTGTCGGTGATCGTATTCGACGAACGCGCGACCGGCGGCCAAGCGGGCGCATCGGCGCGTATAGAAAACTATCTCGGTTTTCCGACGGGCATTTCAGGTCAGGCGCTGGCCGGCCGCGCGTTTAGCCAAGCACTGAAATTCGGCGTCGAGATCGCCATACCGATCGAAGTGCAACGGCTCGATTGCTCCGGGCAACAACTCACATTGGAATTGGCCGGCGACCGTCGCGTGCGTGCGCGCGCCGTGGTGGCCGCGTCGGGCGCGCGCTATCGCCGGCCCGACGTGGAGAATTTGTCGACCTTCGAAGGCGCCGGAATTTCATATTGGGCCACGCCCATCGAATCGCGGCTGTGCGCGGGTGAGGAAGTCGCGCTTGTCGGCGGCGGCAACTCCGCCGGTCAGGCCGTCGCGTTTCTCGCACCGCAGGTCAAGCACCTGCATCTGATCGTGCGGCGCGAACTGTCGGAAACGATGTCGCGTTATCTCGTCGATCGCATCGCGGCACTGCCGAATGTCGAAATCCACGTCGGCGCGGAGATCGTCGGTCTGCACGGCGATCGAACAACCGGTCTGACCGGCGCCACCTTCCGCCATGGAAAGGGCGAATTGACGCAACATCGAGCTCTGCGCCACATCTTTCTTTTCATCGGTGCCGATCCGAATGCCGATTGGCTGCGCGGATGCGCGCAGACCGACGAGAAAGGTTTCATCGTCACGGGAACCGGTGAGCGATCGCTGGAGACGAATGTTTCCGGCATTTTCGCGATCGGCGACGTCCGTGCCGGATCGACCAAGCGCGTCGCCGCCGCCGTGGGTGAAGGCGCCGCTGTCGTGGCGCAAATTCATGCGATGTTCGCGAGCGATCCGAGCAAGGTGAAAGCGTGACTGCATAGTCGTTGCAAGACTTCAGCGAAGGCGACATTCGCTGAACCGGTGGAATGGACGCCGATGCATCGGCAGAGACCGCTCGAACACCATCGCATTGGATCGGCTTGCGAAAAAATTTACTCGCGGGGTTCGTGCGCGTCAGGATTACGCTGCGTCATACGCCGCTTTCGCCCACGCCTTCAACTGCGCATCGATGTCTGCTT
>CAZZWP010000050.1:0-20452 GCA_964657965.1 uncultured Rudaea sp.
GACCGGCGCTTCGCGCGCGATGGTCGCCGCTTCGTTGACGAGCGCTTTCAGTTCGGTGTTGTCCCACGGTTTGTGCACGAAGCGAAACACTTCGCTGTCGTTGACCGACCCGATGACGGCTTTGAGATCGGAATAGCCGGTAAGCAGAATGCGTAATGCGCGCGGATGGACTTCCTTGATGTCGCGCAGCACATCGACGCCGGTTTTTTCCGGCATGCGCTGATCGCAGATGACGGCGTCGACATCGTGCTGTTTGGCCAGCGCTGCGGCTTCGAGCGGATTCGTGGTTTCGAACGTTTGGTAGTCGCGAAACAACGCTTTCAGCGCGCGCAAGATGCGCGCTTCATCGTCGACCAACAAAATGCGTAACCCACCCGCCACTGTCTTCCCCGGTTCCGGTTTAGGCCGCGTTGGCCGTCGCCGCGGCGGTGCCGACGGCGGGACCATCGATAGGCAGACTAATCGTGAACGTCGAGCCTTTCTTTGGCGTCGTTCTCACTTTCACCGAGCCGTTATGGCCTTTGATGATTTTGTGCACGATGGAAAGGCCAAGTCCGGTGCCCTCGCCGACCGGCTTGGTGGTGAAGAACGGATCGAAAATCTTCGGCAGCACCTCGTCGGTGATGCCGGAACCGGTATCGGTAAAACTCATTTCCACGGTTTGGCCAACCGGCTTGCTCTCGATGGTGAGCGTACCGTCGCCGTCGATCGCCTGCGCCGCGTTGGTGATCAGATTGAGAAACACCTGATTCATCTGCGACGCCATGCAGCGCACCTTCGGCAGCGGCTCCAGATGCTTCACCACTTTGACGCGATCGCGCAGTTGATGCTGCGCGATGATGAGCGCACTGTTGAGTCCTTCGTTGAGATCGACGGAATCCATGCCGTCGCGGTCGACGCGCGAAAAGCCTTTCAGGTTTTGCACGAGACTCGACAATTGCGAAAGTCCCTCGCCGGCATCGCCGAGCAATTCCTTGGCGTCTTTCAATAACGAACTCGATTCCAGATTCGCCCGGGCCTCGAATAGTTTGCGACGCGCGTCTTCAACGTATTTCACGAGTTTGTCGAGCGCGGCTTTATCCGCGCCGAAAATCAGATCGACCGGCTGCAAGCAAAGTTGCACGGCCGCGTCGTAGAGTTTTACGAGTTTGCGGTAGTCGTCGAGCAAATCGCCGACGACTTCGACATTGCTCTTGACGAATCCGAGCGGCGTGTTGATCTCGTGTGCGACGCCGGCCACCATCTGCCCGAGCGATGCGAGCTTGGTGGTGTGGATCACTTGCGATTGCGTGGCTTGCAGGCGTTTGATTTCGTCCTGCGTCTGCGCTTCGCGCGCGGTGAAGTCCGCGATCTTTTTGCGTTCCTGCAGCCATAGGAAGCCCAGGGCTCCGCAAGTCAGCAGCAGCAAAACGATAATACCGATCAACATGCGTCGAACTCCCTACGTGCGCGCAGTATAAACGCCAAAATGCGGCGCGGAGTCAATGTTTCCGCCATTTATCGGCGTATCGGCCGCATCGATGGGAGCCATGCCGGAAAGGAAAACGTTTTCGCCGACGAGGTCAGCGTGCGTTTAGAAAGCGCGTCAACGTATGGCTTGGCGGGCCGTTGTTTAAGCCATCGACCACTCATGGAGGAAACACGCATGAAACGTACATTGATCGCTGCATCGTTATTGATCGCCGGAATGGGTATCGCGCAAGCGCAGCAAGCCGGTGAGAACGCACAGCGCGACGCCGATCAGCAGCAACGCATCGAGCAAGGCCTTCAATCGGGCCAGCTCAACACGAAAGAGACCGGCCAGCTCGAACGCCAAGAACAATCGATCGATCGCCAGGAATCGCGCGATCTAAAAAGTGGCGGAACGTTGACGCCGCAGGAACAAAGCCGCATCAATCGCGAACAGAATCGCGTCAGCAGCGACATTTATCAGGACAAGCATAACGCCGTGACCGGCAATCCGAATTCGGTCTCGTCGCAACGATTGCAGGCCGATGTGCAGCGTAACGCGAATCAGCAACAGCGTATCGCCAACGGACAAAATTCCGGGCAATTGACGAGCACGGAAGCCGGCCATCTGGAAGGCGGACAGAAACGCGTGAATCGCAATGAAGCCAATGCGGCGGCGAACGGTCACGTCGGCGCCGGCGAGCAGGCGCGGATTCAAGGTCGGGAAAATAATCAGAACCGTCGTGTTTACGACAAGAAGCACAACGGCAAGGTCGAATGATTGGTTTCAGCGAAATCGGGCGCCTCGTCGGCGCCCGATTTTTTATTGCAGTGTCACCCGCATGCGGTTGTCGTCTGACACGCGATCGATCAGTTTGTTATAGGGATCGATGCCCGCTTCGTAAGGCTCGTCGTCGACCGTCACCGTGATCGTGCTATCGCCGTCGGCGACCGTTTGTTTCTGAAGATAGAGCACTTTTTGATTGCGCTCTTTCCCGTCCGGCGCGTTCGCGAACACGCCGATGTCGACGGGCACATCCATTGTGGCCGGCGTCTCTTTGCCGACGCCGTCTGAATACACTTTAGCCGTATGAAGTTTGAGCGTGACATCCCATTTGCCGTCGGCGCGTTTCTTCGCCGTCGCTTCGGTCACGCGGTTGTCGAACAGCGTGATTTTGTTGAACAAGTCCTCGATCAATGATGCATATTTCGGATCGGCATTTTGACGAAGCACGTCAAGGAATTCGCGCGTCGTCGTATAGGGCGGTTGCTGGAATGCTTTGTCGTGATCGTATTGCGACAATGTTTTGTCGACGACGTCTTCGCCGAGAAAATCCTTCAGCGAATACATGATCACCGAGCCTTTTCGATAGTGGATGTAATCCTGATTCTCGTTGAGCGCGAGCGGCAACTCTTCGACGACTTCGCCGCCGCGACCGGACAAATAGCGATCCAATTCGTACTTCAAGAACTTGTGCATTTGTGCCGGGCCGTATTCTTTTTCCTGCACCATCAACGCCGAATATTGCGCGAATGTTTCGTCGAGCATCGTCACGCCCTGTAAGAACGCGCCGATGACCTGATGCGCCCACCACTGATGGCCCAATTCGTGCGCCGTCACGTAGAAAACGTAATCGATATCGTCGGGATCGCGTAAGTCGGCCACGAATCCGATCGACTCGGAAAACGGCACGGTGTTCGCGAAGCTTTGTGCGAACCGGTCGTAATTCGGAAATTCCAGAATCCGCATCTGATGAAACTGGAACGGCGAATAGACCGTGCTGAAATGTGGCAGCGATTTCTTCATCGCGTAAATCATGCGATCGGTGTTGTAGTCGTGCTTGGCGTCGTAATAAACCTCCAGCGCGACGTCGTTCCATTTGTCGCGCTTCACCGCGTACTTTGCCGACTGGAACGAGAAGAAATCCAGAATCGGTTTATCCATTTTGTAGTGGAAATAATGGCGGCCCTGCCCTGATGAATCGTGCTCGGTCCATTCGTGATCGAGATAGCCGGGTGCCAGCGCGATCTGATCTTGAACGGTCGACACCGTCGTCTCGAAATTCACCCAGTCCGCATCGCGGCCCAGCAAGTTGAACTGCCGCGCCGCTTCGTCATCGATCTTCGGCATGCGCGGCAGTTGCGGCAAACCGTATTTGCGGCGGTCGTTGCGATCCGTCAGCTGGCCGTTCGCGTCGTATCCGAAATGCGGCAGGTTGAAGCTGTCGATAAACGTGCCATTGTCGACGACACGAAAATCGTCGGGATTATTGCGAAAACCCTTGCTCCAATATTGCAGCTTGAATTTGAAATCCATCGTCGCGCCCGGTGCGAGGGGCTGCTTCAATTTGAAGATCGTGTAGCCGTTGACGTCATCGGTGCTGACGACATCGTGTGGCGCGAAATCCTCCGATAAAACCTTCACCTCGACAGGCACGCGCACGTGCAGATTTTCGATCGGCGTCGTCGTTTTGTTGGCGATGACATAGCTGCCGTCGACATCGACGCGTCTATCGTGCGGATAAATATCCACGTTCACGTTGACGTCGGTGATTTTCGGCTGCGGCAGATCTTTGTACTGCCGATATTTCTTTTCGTAATCCGCGGAATTTTGTTTCGCCACATCGCGCGGAATATAGCGATTGATGACATTCGTGTTGTAGAAAATCCAGATGCCGAGCGCGACGAATGCGATCAGCGAAATCGCCAACAGCGATCGCGCCGGAGCGCCGAATCGTTGGCGCGCGGTTCGCACGCGTTCTCGCCAGCCGAGCGCGGTGCCGCGTGACCAAAACAGCGTCGCGATGACGAGCAGTGCGAAGGCGCAACACGCCCAGTACGCGCGAAACCACAAATGCCCGGCGATGAAGTGTCCGTAGCCGTTCATATCGGAATACAGCGCAGCGGGTGCGGAGCCGTACAGATACAGGTGATGGTCGAAGTACAGTTGGCTCAGCGCAATGCGGCCGACGAAGAACAGCACGATCAGCAAATAGCCGAGGAATTTATTGTTCGCAATGACCTGGAAAAAAAGCGCCAACGCGGCGAGTAATACAAACGCGAGTGTGCTGAGCGCGATGTTGGACAAATACAGCATCGGCTCGACGTTGTAGAAGCCGCGGATGATTTGATAGCCGACGCATTCCACTGCGCCGAATACCAGGAAAATCATGATCACCGTTGTCAATGCGACAAGCTTCGACAACAACGGAATCCAATCGGGTAGCGGAAACGCGTCGGTCACTTCGCTGATCTTCGCGCTGCGCTCGCGCCACACCAACTCACCCGCGTAAAAACCGATGACGATAAACAGAAGGAAGTTGTAGCTGCCGTCCATCTGCTCCGTCATTACGTGCGTGACGGGATAGATCTTCGTGCCGAAAATTTCGTTGGTGAATGCGAGACTGCCGCCGAGATTCATCAATCCGAACGCGAGCATCACGATCAGCGCCACACCGCGCAGCACGCCGCGCGTATCGAACCAGGCGAGTTTCAGAAATTGCGTCCAGCGCGCACTGCCGTCAGTCGCCAAGGTGACCTGCGGTAGCGCAAATGTTTGCCGAGCTTCGACCGCTTCGGCCATTTTTACGGCTGATTTCTTGCGACGGCGCCAGCGCAGACCTTCGCGATCCGGGCGAAACAACCCGAACGTCGCAGCGATCAGCGCACATCCGACAGCGATCCAGATCGCGCGATTGATCAGCAGAATTCCGGTGATTTCGGGGATGCGCAGATTGCGATCCTGTGCGGACCAATAGCGCGTCGCCAGTTCAAACGCGCCGAATCCGAATGGATCGATCAATGCACCCAACGTGCGATGTTCGAGATTGCCTGTGGTGATAACCGCGACTTGCCACAACACGAAAAACGCGATGATGCCGATATACGTGCCAAGCATCGAACGCGTCAGTGTGGCAAGCAAGAACAACAGCGACGATACGAAGAACAAACCGGGCAGAACAAAAAAGATGAACGCATAGCCGTAGGCGACGAAGCTGGTCGGCCCCAATCGCTCCGGATCGACCCACGGCATCAATACGCCCGTCATCAAACCGATCGCGACGAAAATCAAGACGACCGTCGCTGCCAGATACCCAGCGGCGAATCGTCCGCCGAGATAAGCCGTGCGTGTGATCGGCGTGGCGAAAAACAATTCGGCCGTGCCCGCATCGAAGTCACGCAGCGCGCCGCCAGCGACGAACACGGTGATCAAAAACATGCCGATCAGCAAGAATGAAATCAGCCACTCGACGATGACGTAAGGCGCATTGCGATGCACATTGCCGACACCACCACCGATCTGCACCGAATCGGAACCGGCTACCGCGAACGCCATGCCGAAGAACGCCAGCGCGATCATCCAGAACAACGGAGTTCTGAGCTGTTGTTTCAGCTCGAAACGGAAAATCTCACCGAACATGCGATTCTCCGTTCAGGCCGCTTTCGCGTTTTGTTGGCGCAACTGGCCGAAATAGACGTCTTCGAGATCCGGCGCAACACTGTCGAATCCGTCTTCGGGTTTCGCGTCGGCGAGCACATGCACAATCGTCTTGCCGCCGGCCAGGCGCGTCGATAGAACGGTGAAGCGGTTTTTGTAATCGTCGATCGACGAATTTGCGATCGTGCGCCGCCAGACGCGCCCGTCCAGCGAGCGCATGGCCTCGGTGGGCTGTCCACTCAGCAACACCTGACCTTTCGCGATGATCGCCATGCGCGGACACAGGTCCGTGACATCTTCGACGATATGCGTCGACAGAATCACGACCACGTTCTCGCCGATCTCCGCAAGGAGATTCAGAAAGCGATTGCGCTCTTCCGGGTCGAGCCCAGCCGTCGGTTCGTCGACGATGATCAATTTCGGATTACCGATCAGCGCCTGCGCGATGCCGAAACGCTGGCGCATTCCGCCGGAGTAAGTGCCCAATTTGCGTTTGCGCACCTCCCACAAATTGGTCTGCCGCAACAACGCTTCGACGACGGCTTTACGTTCGCCACGCGACGTGACGCCCTTGAGCACGGCGAAATGATCGAGCATCGCTTCGGCCGTCACCTTCGGATAAACGCCGAATTCCTGCGGCAGATAGCCCAGCGTCCGTCGCGCTGCCGGTTTGTCGCGCAGCACATCAAGCCCATTCAGCGTGACCGTGCCGGTATCGGGATCCTGCAGCGTCGCGATGGTGCGCATCAATGTCGATTTGCCCGCACCGTTCGGTCCCAGGAGCCCGAACATGCCATTCGGAATGTCGAGCGAAACGCTTTTGAGCGCTTCCACGCCGTTGCCATAGGTTTTGGAAAGGTTGCGAATTTCGAGCATGGCGTGAGTTCCTGCGAAGGCCTGAAACGGAGGTGTACTATCTAGGTATAACACTATCCGGATAGCGATCAAAACAGGATAGGCAATAAGTCATGTGCGCATCGCTGCAGCGCGGCGCAGCGGGAAACCATCTTGCGCTATCCTCGCGGTTATCCCTGCGTTGGCATGGAAAAGCGAGTTTACGAGGACGACATGGGCCAACTTACCGAAGTCAAAGTGCCGGACATCGGCAACTACGAAAACGTGCCGGTCATCGAAGTGCTGGTGAAGGCCGGCGATACCGTCAGCAAAGACCAGGGCCTGGTCACGCTGGAATCCGACAAGGCGACGATGGAAGTCCCGTCGAGCGCCGCCGGGGTCGTGAAAGAGGTGAAGGTGAAAGTCGGTGATGACGTGTCGGAGGGCACCGTCGTCGTTACGTTGGAAGCGGGTGATGCCGCCGATAAATCGGCCGCGCCGACAAAAGCGGAGGCTCCCAAGCCCGCTGCCAAAACCGAAACTCCGAAAGCCGAAGCGCCCAAAGAATCGCCGCCGCGCCAAGCAGAAAGACCAATCGCCGACGCAGCGAAATCGACTGCCGAAGCGCCGCGCTCCCCGCCGATCGAATTTGGCGCCGATACGGTGATGCCCGACAAAGTCCCCCACGCGAGCCCGGCCATTCGCATGTTCGCGCGAGAACTCGGTGTCGATCTCACCAAAGTAACGGGCAGCGCGCGCGCCGGCCGAATCACCAAAGAAGACGTGCAGCAGTTCGTCAAACAAGCGCTCGCGAGCGGCGGCGCGCCTGCCCACGTCGGCGGTAGCGGCGCCGGGTTGAACCTGTTGCCATGGCCAAAAGTGGATTTTTCCAAATTTGGAGAAGTGGAAACCAAACCGCTGTCCAAGATCAAGAAAATTTCCGGCGCGAACCTTGCGCGCAACTGGGTAATGATTCCGCACGTCACGCAGCATGACGATGCCGACATCACCGATCTCGAAACGCTGCGCGTCGAGCTGAACAAAGAAAACGAAAAGGCCGGCGTCAAGTTCACGATGCTCGGCTTCATCATCAAGGCTGTCGTCGCGGGACTGAAGAAATATCCGGATTTCAACGCATCGCTCGACGCGACAGGTGACAATCTCGTCCTCAAGAAATATTTCCATATCGGCTTCGCGGCGGATACGCCGAATGGGCTGGTCGTGCCCGTACTCAAGGACGCCGATAAAAAAGGCTTGATCGACATCGCCAAAGAAACGACTGCGCTCGCCGGCAAGGCACGCGAAGGCAAACTCGGTCCGGCTGAAATGTCCGGTGGATGCTTCTCGATCTCGTCGCTCGGCGGCATCGGCGGCACGGCATTCACGCCTATCGTCAACGCGCCGGAAGTGGCGATTGTGGGCGTTTCAAAATCTGCAATTAAACCGGTGTGGGACGGAAAGGCGTTTCAGCCTCGCCTCATCTTGCCGCTGTCGCTCAGCTACGACCACCGCGTGATCGACGGCGCATCGGCCGCGCGCTTCACGGCGTTCGTCGCGCAAGTGCTCGGCGATATGCGGCGCAGCCTGCTCTAGTGATTACGTCGAAACGTTAGCGGACGTCTTCTGTCAGGAAGTTCATCATGGCGACAAGCGAAGTCAAAGTTCCGGATATCGGAAACTATACAAATATACCCGTCATCGAAGTGCTCGTGAAAGCGGGTGATACGGTGGCCAAAGATCAGGGCCTGATCACGCTCGAATCGGACAAGGCGACGATGGAAGTGCCGTCGACAGTGGCTGGCGTCATCAAGGAACTGAAGGTGAAAGTCGGCGATGAAGTTTCCGAGGGCAGCGTTGTCGCCATCGTGGAGGCCTCGGGAGATGCGGCAGCGCCGAAGGCGGAACTGAAAGCCGCCGCGCCTGCGACGCCACAGTCGGCGCATTCCACACCACCGAAGCCTGACACGCCGGCACCGCGAGCGGCTGCGACCTCCGGCCGCAAGGCAGACATCGAATGCCAAGTCTGCGTACTCGGCTCCGGCCCCGGCGGGTACACCGCCGCATTTCGCGCTGCGGATCTTGGTCAGAACACGGTACTGATCGAACGCTACGCGACGCTCGGTGGCGTTTGCCTCAATGTCGGCTGCATCCCGTCGAAAGCGCTGTTGCACGCGTCGCGGCTGATCGACGAGGCCGCGCACGCGTCGGACATCGGCATCACGTTTGGTGAACCGAAGATCGATTTGCCGAAACTCGCGGCGTTCAAAGACAAAGTCGTCGCCCAGCTCACGGGCGGCCTGGCGAGCATGGGCAAGCAGCGCAAAGTCACTGTCGTGCAGGGCGTCGGCAAATTCATTTCGGCGAACGAGATCGAGGTCGAAACGAAAGAAGGCAAGAAATTAGTACATTTTGAGAAATGTATAATCGCGGCCGGTTCGCAGTCGGTGAAACTGCCCGGATTTCCGTGGGACGATCCGCGCATGATGGACTCGACGGGTGCGTTGGTCCTCAAGGACGTGCCGAAGAAATTGTTGGTTGTCGGCGGCGGCATCATCGGGTTGGAAATGGCTTGTGTCTATGACGGGCTTGGCAGCGAAGTCACTGTCGTCGAATTGCTCGATCAACTGATGCCCGGCGCCGATCCGGATCTGGTCAAGCCGCTTGCGACGCGACTGAACAAACGCTACGCGGGCATCCACCTCAAAGTGAAAGTGTCGAAGATCGAAGCGACGAAGGAAGGATTAAAGGCGACGTTCGAAGGCGAGAAAGCGCCAGAGCCGCAAATTTTCGATCGCGTGCTCGTCGCCGTGGGCCGCACGCCAAATGGAAAGAAAATCGACGCGGAAAAGGCGGGCGTCAACGTCACCGATCGCGGCTTCATTCCCGTCGATAAACAGATGCGCACAAATGTGCCGAATATTTTTGCGATCGGCGACATCGTCGGCAATCCAATGCTCGCGCACAAAGCGACGCATGAAGGCAAAGTCGCCGCGGAAGTGTGCGCGGGCCAAAAAAGCGAATTCGTCGCACGCGTCATTCCCAGTGTGGCCTACACCGATCCGGAAGTGGCGTGGGTGGGTGTAACCGAGTCGGAAGCCAAGAAAAGCGATTTGAAATTCGGCGTCGGCAAATTTCCGTATGCGGCGTCTGGCCGAGCGATCGGGATCGGCCGCACCGAAGGTTTTACGAAGCTGATCTTCGACGAAGCGACCCATCGCGTCATCGGTGCGGGCATCGTTGGACCGAATGCGGGCGATCTGATTTCCGAAGTCGCGCTCGCCATCGAAATGGGCGCGGAGGCGGCCGATATCGGATTGACTGTGCATCCGCATCCGACGTTATCGGAATCCGTCGGTATGGCCGCCGAAGTTTACGAAGGCACCATTACCGACCTTTATATTCCAAAGAAGAAAACGCAATGAAGCTATGGGTCGTCGGGATTGCGGGATTGCTCGTCAGCGCTTGGGCGTTCGCACAGGACAAACCCGAGCCGCTCGAAATGGCGGATAAAGCCTGCATGGACAACGCCTCGTCGACGGCATCGATGTCGGAATGCGCCGATGCCTCATACAAGCGTTGGGACCAGGAATTGAATCGCGTCTACGGCGCGCTGCGCGGCAAACTCGACGTGTCGGCGCAAGCGGCGTTGAAAGAATCGCAGCGACAATGGCTCGCCTATCGCGATGCGGAAACCAGGACCATCGGCGCCGTCTATCACATGATGCAAGGCACGATGTACGTGCCGATGCGCGCGAGCGACGCTGCCGCAATCGTCAAAGCCCGCGTCAAGCAATTGCGCGGCTATCTCTCGCTATTCACACCGCAGGATCAGTAATTTTCCAAGGAGTAAGATCTCATGAAACTTTATTTCTCACCCGGCGCCTGTTCGTTATCACCGCACATCGTATTGCGCGAATTGGGATTACCGTTCGATCTCGTCAAAGTCGACATGGGTTCGAAGAAGACGTCCGACGGTGACGATTTCGCGACGATCAATCCGAAAGGCTACGTCCCGGCGTTGAAAACCGACGATGGAAAGGTACTGACGGAAGGCGTTGCCATCAACCAATTCCTGGCCGACAAAAAGCCGGACGCCGGTCTTGCCCCGGCGAACGGAACATTCGAACGGTACAAATTGCAGGAAATGCTGAATTTCATTTCCACCGAAATCCACAAGACCTACAGCCCAATGTTCAATTCGGCGTTGCCGGACGCCGCTCGCGCGATCTTTCTCGACAAATTGAAGAAACGATTCGGCGAGCTGGACGAAACATTATCCAAGCACGATTTTCTGACGGGATCGAAATTCACGATTGCCGACGCTTATTTGTATACCGTCCTGCGCTGGGCGCCGAAGTTCAAGATCGATCTGAAGGACTGGCCGGCGTTGGCGCAGTTCTATGATCGCGTCGATTCACGGTCTGCAGTGAAAGCTGCGCTCGAGGCAGAGGCTTCTGCGAAAGCGTCTTGAAATAACGCTTGCGCAGGTCTACGGCGTAACGATTGAAAAGTGCGGGCCCATATATCGATGTCATGTTTTCCTGGAATTCCTTGATCATCTCCGGTGCTTTGAACCCAGCCAGTCACATATCAGCACCATGCCTGCTTTCGGATGAAAAGTGATCGGCATATGCGGAACGGGCGATCTGAGAAGCGACTCAAAAGCGGGGCAAGGCATCCAGTTGACGCCTATGGTGTATGCGCTGGCAGCTTTCTCAGTCGACGGATATAGACTGCAATCGCACCGGCAGGGCCGTGTTGTCCGCTTTGAAGTCGGAATTCAGCAGTGAGCCGGTCGCTGGTACTGTTACGACGCCAAAGGGACAACCGCTCGGCATGCAAACTCCGTCGTATTCAGCGCGTTCCACGGGATCACCGGCGTTGAACGGGCTCGTGCTGCGATAGACATTAATGATGGCGTCCTTGGGTGCATCCGCTCCGAGCATGATTTTGAATCCGATGGGAAAGGAGGCTCCGCCAGCCGTATTAAGATTTATCGACGGTGATAGAAATCCAATCGCCTTCCCCGTCCCGTCGGTAAGAATTGCACGAATGGTCCACTCGTGGCCGATCGGCCAACTGCCGGTTGGACTCATGGCGGTCCCGGTAAAAGTAATATCGTTGATGCCGGGGCCCGCGTGGGCGGCTGTCGCGGCGAGCAAAGAAATTATCGCAACTGATTTTTTGAAGTGAAACATTGGCGACTCCATCGCGTCGAGAAAGGCGCGAGGAGTTGACCATTCAACAAACCAATCGTCTACGCCTTGTCCGACTGCCGTCCTAATCCTGTCCCGTAATGCTCATCGACGTCGTACAGCCGCACCAGCGGTTCCATCTGCAATAAATAATGCTCGTCTTCTGGATAGTAGACGGATTTTTCCGGATTCTCGCCCGCGAACGCGCGCACGGCCTCCATCGATTCCCAATGGGAGATCAGGACGATTTCGCAATGTTCGCCCTGATTGCGTCGAAGCACCGTCACACCGCGATTGCCGGGCGTTTCGGAATAATGCTTGAGACCCGTTTCGCGCAGGTATTTCAAGTACGCGTCGGCCTTTTCTTTCAGCGTGATGCCGCGCCAGATGCGAGTGATCATGGTTGCGCCTAGACGTCGCCGTCGGTTGACCAGCCTTCCCCACTGCCACGATGGTATACAAAGTCGCTTTGTGTAATTTGTCCGGCAGGAATCGAATCCTGCGCCGCGAGTTTGGCGTAGATCGGCGTAAAATCAGGCTCCGTCGCCTTCATCAATTGCTCGTAGCTATCGATGACGAAGTACGTTTTCTGATACGTGTCGATGCGATAGCGCGTGCGCATGATGCGTTCGAGATCGAAACCGATGCGATTCGGCGCCGGCGATTCGAGGCAGTGAATCGATTCGCCCTTCGACGACACGATGCCGGAACCGTAGATGCGCAGTCCGTCGTCTTGTTTGATCAAGCCGAATTCGACGGTATACCAATACAACCGCGTCAGATGGACGAGCGCGTCAGGGCCAATGCCGTGCGCTTTGACACCGCCTTTGCCGTACGCTTCCATGTAATCGGCGAACACGGGATTCAGCAATAGCGGCACGTGGCCGAATAGATCGTGGAACAGATCCGGTTCGCTGATGTAATCGATTTGATCCGGACGACGAATCCACCACGTCACCGGAAAACGTCGGTTGGCGAGATGATCGAAAAATGTCAGCTCCGGCAACAAACCTTCGACGCCGATCAATTCCCAGCCCGTCGCCTTGCGCAGTACGTTGTTCAGTTCGTCGAACTTCGGAATCGCATCCGGCGTCATGCCGAATTTCCGTTGATTGTCGATGAACTCGCGCGCGGCGCGGCGTTCGAGAATTTGGCGTTGGCATAGGAATAAGGTCGCCCATGTAGCGTGATCTTCCGGGCGATACGTCGACCACGGCTGTTCGATCACTGCCGTCGCGTAAACCGGCACGGAACCCTTGTCGGTCTGCTGATGTTCGACGCGGCGCGGCTTGGCGTTCATGGCGAAATCTTAGCACCGCCGCCGCAACGGCGCGTCAATGCAGTGTTGGCTTGTCCTTCTGGCGTTCGGGAAAGGCGATTACACGCGATTCGTGGCGTTGCAGCGCTTCATCGAAATCGTATTCTTGATCGATCGGTTCGGCCGATTCTTCCTCGTCTTCCCAACTGTAGCGTTTGCGCTGAGGCATCGGATCAAGACGAAACACGAACAGTGCGACGAGGACGCCAGCAATGGCGCCGAACAGGTGGTACTCGAACGACACTTCCTGCTCGCGCGGCAATACGGTCATTACCATGCCGCCATAAAGAAAAAACACCAGCAGCGCGATCGCAACACCGAGTCGATCACGGCGCAGCAATCCCATCACGAAGAGAAAAAACATCAGGCCGTGGACGATGCCGCTGATGCCGACATGCACGGATGGGCGCGCCCATAACCACACGCCAAGTCCGGACATGATCCAGATAAACGGCAAGGCATACCGTGTCCCGCGCGGATAGGCATACAAAGCGAGACCTGCAAGAAGGCCGAGCGGCAACGTGTTCGACATCAAATGCGCAAACGATGCATGCACGAATGGCGCGCTGAGAATTCCGATCAACCCATGCACATCGCGCGGGCGAATGCCCAAGTCAATCGTGTCCCAGCCCATCATCCACGCGACGAACCAGGCCAGCCAAATACCGGCGAGCAGCGCGGCGGCACCCAATGCCGCATACGCCACGCGAGCCCGATCGCGTTGAACCGTTCGTGCGCTGGGCTCCGGAAGTGGTGGCGCAATATCCATCCGCCAGTGATTGGGGCACGAAGCGACCGCAACAAGTGCGATCGCCCATGCTCAATACGGAATGCCTTCAACGCCGTTCCCGAAGATACGGTCGAGGTCGGAAAAGCAATACAACTGGCGAAACATTTGGTCGCAGGACTCGTTGAAGGTTTCGCTCCATCCGCCAAGGTAGTACGCCGCTCCGTCGACGCTCGAATCGGTCGCTAGCGCAGATGTCCAACCTTGGCAGTCCGCTCCGCCGGCTGCGCCATTGTCGTGCGTGCCGGTGAGTATCGATGAACCGCTCTGCAGGGTCGCCCCGATGGTGATCGGCAAACTCTTCAGATGGCTGGATATGATCAAGTCGGCCTTCGACGAGGCGATCGGCACACCATCGACGCGAACCCAGGGTCCGTCGTTTTGATAGCGATCGATAGCGTTGATCGGCGATATCCCCGTGCCGTCGGACAACCACGCCTTGAAACTCGACGGCGCGCGTAGTCCATTCGCTGCCGCTTCGCTTTGACATATCTGATCTCCCGCGGCGATGCCCGTGGTTCCGCCTGCTTCGGTCCATGTCGACAATTTGCCGTCGCCCGATGCGCTCGTCACGAAGGCTTGCCGACCGCTCGGCAATGCATAGGCCAGAGGACTGTTCGCGCCCGCATGCATGCACATCAGCGAATAATCGCTGGAGCATCCGGTGCTGCTGCCGAATGGACTGACCGTGCCGCCGAAGAACGCCGTGACGCCGGTATTGCCGGACGTCGTCCAGTTATTGCACTGGGGGGCGGGCGTGAACGCGTCGGCAATCAGGCCAGCTTGCGTGCCGCTGAACATGATCGATGGGTCGTGCGCGTTGGCGGCCGTGATGATCGCCGGCGAAATGAAGGCCTGATCGTTGATCAACGTAGCGAGCGTAGCGAACGGCAAACCGTCCGGGCGCAGCCAAGGGCCAGCAAATGTTGGCAATGTCGACTGCCCGCAATTGTTGGCTTTCTTGCCGGAAAGACCATGCAGCCGACAGTACGCGTCGTTGTTGCTGTCGGAAAGATACGCCACGTAATTCGCCGGGTCCGGCAGGCTCGCCGCCGTGGCTTCGGTGCGACAGATCGCGTCGCCCGCGGCGAGGCCGCTGTTGCCCCCCGCCTCCGACCAGGTACTGAGATTGCCGGTGTTGATCTCTGTGGTGACGAACGCATAACCGGGCGTGGATGGCGATACGGTTTGCGCGACGGATTGCAGAAGCGACAGCAAAAGCGACTCGATCATGGTCGATCCCCTGGCTGCGATGGTTCGGACTGTGCCGACCGTTTGTTCCGCCTCCCGCGTCGGTCGACTCCGTTATCATCCTCGGATGAACATTCCAACGAATCCTATTATCCGCCTGAAAATCGAACGGCGCTCGAACCATCCGTGGATTTTCCAAAAAATGGTGGAAAAACCCGAGCCCCGTCCGAAGCCCGGAAGCATCGTCGACATCGTCGATCGAGAAGGAACCTTCGCCGGACGAGGTTTTTACAACGGACATTCCCGCATCTCGCTGCGCGTGCTGACGGCCGATCCCGACGAAGCGGTCGACGAAGCGTTTTTCGAGCGCAAAATCGGCGAGGCCGTTCAGTTGCGTCGAGACGTGCTAAAACTCGATGGCGTCACGGACGCTTATCGCGTCGTGCATTCGGAAGGCGACGGTTTGTCCGGACTCGTCGTCGATCGCTTCGCCAATACGGTCGTGATCGAATATTTCTCGGCCGGCATGTTCAAGCAGCGCGATGTGATCAAGCGTTGTCTTCTTCAGCACTTTCCCGATGCGCAGCTTTACGCGTTCGCTGAAGACCATGTGCAGAAGCAGGAGAGTTTCGATCTCGCGCATCCGCCATCGCCGCCGCCCACCGTGATCCACGAGCACGGCGTGAAATTCCATGCCGCGCCGGGCAGCAAACACAAGACAGGATTTTTCGCCGACCAGCGCGACAACCGAAAATACCTCGGCGAGTTTTGCAACGACGCCCGCGTGCTCGATCTGTGCTGCAATTCCGGCGGCTTCGGCATTTATGCGAAAACGGTCGGCAACGCGCGTGAAGTCGTCGGCATCGATCTCGATGAAGAAATCCTGGACGTCGCCGAGCAAAACGCGAGATTGAACAAAGTAAAAATCAAATTCATCCAGGCCGATATTTTCGCGTGGCTGCGCGATGTCGCCGTGAACAATCGCGAGCAGTTCGATGTGGTCGTTCTCGATCCCGCGAAAATGACGCGCGATCGCGAACAAGTGATTCCCGCGCTCAAGAAATATCTCGACATGAACAAGCTGGCGCTGGCGGCCGTCAAGCCGGGCGGAATTTTTCTCAGTTGCTCGTGCACGGGTTTGGTCAGCGAGGAACAATTCCTCGATATGCTTCGCCGCGCCGCGTTCTATGCGAATCGCACGTTGCAAGTGCTCAAGGTTTCCGGCGCCGGCGCCGACCATCCCTGGCAGGCGCACGTGCCTGAATCGCGCTATCTGAAAGCCGCATTTTGTCGCGTCGACTAGGACTGTCATGCACAGATGACGCCGCTTAAACGCTGCGTCATGGTCTTTCACGCACAGCACGTCTTCCGCATGAGCTAAACTCGCCCGCGCCACGACGAGACGAGACATGGCGAACAAGAAACCTAAAGCAAGCGCTTCGCAAACAGGCGCGCCACCCACTGAGACTTCGCAAGCGGCGGCCGAAGATGCGGTTCGCACCTTGTTGCGCTGGGCGGGCGAAGATCCTGCACGCGAAGGTCTGGTCGACACGCCCAAACGTGTCACCGATGCCTATCGCGACTGGTTCTCGGGGTACGGCATCGATCCGTCGGAATATCTCAAGCGCACGTTCGAAGAAGTCGCCGGCTACGACGAATTGATCGTGCTGCGCGATATCGAGTTCGAATCCTTCTGCGAACATCACATGGCGCCGATCATCGGCCGCGCGCATATCGGTTATTTGCCGACGAACAAAGTCGTCGGCATCAGCAAGCTGGCGCGCGTGGTCGACGGTTACGCGCGCCGTTTTCAAGTGCAGGAAAAACTCACGGCGCAGATCGCGCAGTGCATTCAAAGCGTCTTGAAGCCGCGCGGTGTCGGTGTGGTCATCGACGCCGTGCATCAATGCATGACAACGCGCGGCGTGCACAAGCGCGGCGTTTCGATGATCACAAGTCAAATGCTCGGCACCTTTCGCAAGGATGCGCGAACGCGCGCGGAATTTTTGCGCTTCATCGACATTCACGCAGGCCGCTGACCGATGACCGATATCGCGCAACCACCCGTTCGGCGCGCTGCGCTTATCTTTATTTTCATTACGGTGCTGATCGACATTTTGACGTTCGGTCTGATCATCCCGGTGTTGCCGCACCTCATCGAAAATTTTCTCGATGGCAACGTGTCGAGCGCGGCCGTGTGGTACGGCTATTTCTCGACTGCGTTTTTCGCCATGCAGTTCATTTTTACGCCGGTGCAAGGTGCGCTGTCGGATTGGCTCGGTCGGCGCCCGGTGATTCTGTTGTCGAATCTCGGGCTCGGTCTGGATTTCTTGATGATGGCCTTGGTGCACTCGCTGCCGCTGCTTTTCATCGGTCGAATTATCTCAGGCATCACCGCCGCGAGTTTCAGCACGGCGAATGCCTACGTCGCCGACGTGACGCCGCCGGAAAAACGCGCGCAGGCATTCGGGATGATCGGGATGGCATTCGGATTGGGATTCATCGTCGCGCCGGCGATCGGTGGATTTCTCGGCGCCATCGACGTGCGCCTGCCGTTCTGGGTCGCCGTCGTCATGTGTCTGACGAATTTCACGTACGGTCTATTCGTCCTTCCTGAATCACTGCCGAAAGAAAAACGCACGGCCAGCTTCGATTGGGCGCACGCCAATCCGCTGGGTTCGTTGCGGCTGTTGCGGCGCTATCCGCAAGTGCTCGGGTTGGTCGGCGTGCTGTTTCTGTTTTCACTGGCGCACATGGTTTATCCGACGACATTCGTGCTGTACGCGGACTACCGTTTCCATTGGGGACCGGAGATGGTTGGCGTCACCCTCGCGATGGTCGGGCTGCTGTCGGCGATCGTGCAGGGTGGTTTGGTCAAAAAGATCGTCGGCGCGCTCGGTGAACGGCGCGCGTTGTTGTTCGGTCTTACGTTCGGTACGCTGGGATTCGCGTTGTACGCGATTGCGCCGACCGGTCATTGGTTCTGGGTGATGATGCCGGTCGCGGCACTTTACGGCGTCATTCAACCGTCGGCGCAAGCAATCATGACGCATCACGTCGACCCGCGAGAACAGGGACGATTGCAAGGCGCGGTCGCGAGTCTGGCGAGTGTGGCCGGTATGATCGCGCCGACGATTTTTACGCGACTCTTTGCCGCCGTCAGCGAACATCATGTCGAAGGACCGCTGGCCGGCGCGACATTTTGGCTCGCCGCGTCCATGATGGGTGCGGGACTCATTTTGGCGTGGTATTCCGTCGCGCATTTGCCGAAAGCCGTCTGCGTCGAAGAACCGTCCGCGGAAATGCGCCTCGACGCGGAAGTCGCCAACGGACCTGTCGAGTTGCAACCACCGACCAGCGGCGAACGCTAACGGCGTAAATTACAAACCGTATTTCACACTGCAGCCGTACGGCTCCGACGTCGCAACACTGACCGCTTTTCCGCTTTTGATTTCGCCGATCACCTGCGGAACATACTGAGTCGCTTTCGATAAATCCTCTTTGTCCGCACTCGCGATCGAATCAATGCCGCCGTTGTAACGCAGCACGCCTTTCTCGTCGATGATGAAAATGTGCGGCGTCGTCTTCGCGCCATACAGATGTCCGACCTTTCCATCGGCATCGAGCAGATACGCGGCCGGCTGCGCGTGATATTGCGCGTCGAACGCGTTCGCGCTCGCGCCGTCGACGTGACCTTGCTTGCCCGGCGCGCCGGAGTTGATCGTCAGCCAAACGACGCCCTGCGCCGTCGCGTCTGCTTGCTGCTTCGGAATATTGCCGCTGCTGTAATGCTTTTTCACGAACGGACAGTCGGGATTATTCCATTCGAGCACAACGATTTTGCTTTTGTAATCCGTCAGCGCATGCGCCGTGCCGTTGCTGTCGACGAGGCTGAAATCCGGTGCGGGTTGTCCGACCGTCGCGCTCGCGAACGCGGCGGTTGTCGCAAGCAGAAAGGAAAATGCGATGGGTAGAGCGCGGAACCATTTCATTGTCGTCATCCTATTTAGACGTGGCCGTATCGAACGGAACGGTGACGCGCCACGTACGCGCATTCGTGCCGTCGCTTGACCGCACCAGCAGATTGAACTGCGCGGGTATCTGTTCGAAATACTCACTTTTCTTGAACGTGAGATCGATGTCGTCAGGATGGTAGGCAATTTTCGGTGACGCATTGGTGACGATTTTTCTGTCGATTGCGAACGCGTCCGTAATCTGACCGTTCGTCAAATGCGTATCGTGTAAAACGACGTCGACCGTGTTGCCGCTGACATGCGCGCTGCCGCTCCAGGTGGCTGCGGGCGGGATCGCGGCTCGCGCCGCATCGAAGAATTTTTCGGTTGCCGCATTGTTTGCGGTGATCGCATGCACCGGTAGATCGAGACCGAGCGAGGCGCTGCCCGGAATGCATTCTTCGCGGCAGACCAGCCATTTCGCATCGACGCCCACGTGCACGTTGCTGCCTTCTTGCGCGTCGCTCGGCACGGCGACTTGTACGGGGAGAACCATGTCGCCGGTATAACCGAAATTCGCGATGTCGCCCACGGCGATGCGAGTCGGCGCGGGCCAGGCAACGTCGGAAATCCCGAAACTCGCGGGTAAGCGCCACGTCAGTTTTGTCGGCAATCCCGAATCGCCGGGATTGATCCAGTACGTGTGCCAGTGCGGTTCGTGCGTGAGACGCACGCCGATCCACGATGTCGTGCCCGGGACGAACGCGGATTGTTCGCTGATCAGCGAAACCTTTACGTGGTCGCCGCCTGCGTCTTCGGGCGCCGCGGCGATGGCGAGCAACGGCATCATCAGCGCTGACAAAACACTACGTTTCATATCGGTCGGCCTCGCATTGGCATGCCGCAAGTTTAGCGCCGTTGTGCGTTATCGGCGTATCGATCGCTACTTTCGCAATCGCGATGCGGCTGCGACAATCGGGCCATGCCTGTATCGATCACGTTTGCCGATATCGAACGCGCTGCGCATCGCATTGCGGATTTCGCGCACCGCACGCCGGTGATGTCTTCGTCGTCGATCGACGCTATGGCCGGCTGCAAGATCGCGTTCAAGTGCGAAAACTTTCAACGTGTCGGTGCGTTCAAGTTTCGCGGCGCGTGCAACGCGGTGTGGTCGTTGTCGGATGATGTCGCGAACCGCGGTGTCGTCACCCATTCGTCGGGCAATCACGGCGCCGCACTGGCGCTCGCGGCGCGCACGCGAGGAATTCCCGCCCACGTCGTCATTCC
>CAZZWP010000051.1:0-13445 GCA_964657965.1 uncultured Rudaea sp.
AGATCGGGCGTTACGACGTCACCGAGCAATCCGAGGATGAAGGCGAGTCCCAACCCGACGCGGTCGGGCATTTCGAGCACCCAATACGCGAGCACCAACGCGAGCCAATAGGGTTTGAGCGGCAGCAGCGCCTGCGGCAGCGGCATCAGCTGCAAGACGAACGACAACACGACGCTGCCCCAGAACAACCAGAAGTTGGCGCGCGCACGATTCATCGCGATGTCTCGACGGGCGGCCCGTCAGCGCGCGCCGGCGCCGGTGGTCCTACCGGATCCGGCAGTTGATGCAGGATCAGCACTTCGCCGCTTCGATCGAGCGCCGCCGACGGCCGCGCATCCGCGGCCGCGAACATGCCGCTCGCGTCATTGCTGATCGATTGGATTTCGCCGACGGGAAACCCTGCGGGAAAATGTCCGCCGAGTCCGGACGTGATCAGCTTGTCGCCGACTTTGACATCCGCGCTGATCGGCACGTTCGGCAATTCCAATCGATCGAGCGCGACGCTGCCGTGCGCGATGACGCGCATGCCCGTGCGCTCGACCGTCACGGGCAACGCGTGGGCGGGATCGGTGATCAACAATACCGTCGACATGTTCGGCAAGACTTCCACGATCTGGCCCATCACGCCGTGCGCATCGAGCACGGCCTCGCCGACCTCGACGCTTTGCCGCGAACCGGCGTCGACGATGATGCGATGACGCGTCGGATCGATATCGACGTCGATGATTTTCGCCAGCTGCACGCCGAGGCCGAGGCTGCGCTGCACGTCGAGCAATTCCTGCAGCCGTTGGTTTTCGTCGCGCAGAACGCCAAGCCGGTTCAGTCGCGCCTGCGCCAGCAACAATTGCTCGCTCAGTTGCGTGTTGCGCTCGGTGAGTTCCTGCCGGTCGGTGATGGCGAGGCTAATTTGTCGCGCGATCTGCGACGGCCACGCGGCGATGCGGTACGTCGGCTCGACGACTTCGTTCAACGCCAAGCGAATGCGATAGAGATATTCGTTGCGATGATCGGCCACCATCAGCACGATCGTGACGGCCAGATACGCGATCAGGCGCAACGTGCTCGATGCGCCGGGCGCGAAAAGGGGTGCGGTTTCGTTCGTGGCTAAAGCCATGGCGACTCAGCGTATCGCACGTGACTTGTTACGTGCAGTTGCTTATTCAGGCGCGAAGAAATCGCTCCCGTGCTGATCGATCAATTCCAGCGCCCGGCCGCCGCCGCGCGCTACGCAGGTGAGCGGATCGTCCGCCACGTGCACGTGCAGTCCGGTTTCTTCCGAAATCAACCGATCCAGATCGCGCAGCAACGCGCCGCCACCGGTAAGGACGATGCCGCGTTCGGCCACATCGGAACAAAGCTCCGGCGGCGTCTGTTCCAACGCGGATTTGACGGAGCTCACGATACCGGCCAGCGGTTCGTGCAGTGCTTCCAGAATTTCATTCGAATTGATCGTGACATTGCGCGGCACGCCTTCGGCGAGATTGCGGCCCGAAATGACGATTTCCCTGACTTCCGATTGCGGGAACGCGCAACCGATTTCCATCTTGATGCGCTCGGCCGTCGATTCGCCGATCAGCGTGCCGTGATTGCGGCGCACGTAGTTGATGATCGATTCGTCGAAGCGATCGCCGCCGATACGGACCGACGCCGAATAGACGATGCCGTTCAACGAAATCACCGCGACTTCGGATGTGCCGCCGCCGATGTCCAGCACCATCGAACCGCGTGCCTCGTGCACCGGAATGCCGGCGCCGATCGCAGCGGCCATCGGTTCTTCGATCAGAAATACGTCGCGCGCACCGGCCGATTCCGCCGATTCCTTGATGGCGCGTCGTTCCACCTGCGTCGATCCGCACGGCACGCAGACCAATACGCGCGGACTCGGCCGGAACAGACGCGAGCGATGAACCTTTTTGATGAACTGCTTGAGCATTTCTTCCGTCATCGAAAAATCCGCGATGACGCCGTCTTTCAACGGACGCACGGTGACAATGTTGCCCGGCGTTCGACCGAGCATGCGTTTGGCGTCGCTGCCGACGGCGGCGATCGAACGCGGACCACCCGGCCCGCGATCTTGACGGATGGCGACCACCGACGGCTCGTTCAACACGATGCCCTGGCCGCGCACATAAATGAGAGTATTTGCGGTGCCCAAATCGATCGAAAGATCGTTGGAAAAGAATCTACCTAAGCCAAACATGAAGCGATTGATCCCGTGCGAGGAAGATGGGCCGAAGCACGACAGGACAACGGCACGAAAGAGCGCGACAGTGTAGTAACCGGCATGGCGCGAAGCAAGGAAAAATGCCGTTAAGCGCCATGTCGTCCAACCCAAGAATGAGCCCAAAAAATGGCGCGGATGAGGCCGTCCGGCGTTTTCGTTGTGATATGGTCGTCATTCCTTTTCTGCTGTCCGTCGCCCATGTCCATCGACCACGCCACGGTGCGCCGCATCGCCCGCCTCGCGCGGCTTTCCGTCGATGACGCGCACCTGGAAAACCTGGCCGGCGAACTCGACGGCGTGCTGCAACTGGCCGGCGAACTGGCGAAAGCCAACCTCGATGGTGTGGAACCACTCTCGCATCCGCACGACCAAACGCTCGCCTTGCGCGACGATGTGATCACCGAGTTCGATCGGGCCGATGCATTTCTCGCCCTCGCGCCCGAATCGCGCGGCGGTTTGTATCTCGTTCCCAAGGTCATCGAGTAGACGATGGCGCCGCGAAGCATCGCGCAACTTGCGCAGGATTTGCGCGCGCGCCGCGTCTCCGCGCGCGAATTGGCTGAGCAATCGCTCGCGGCCGCGCACGCGCATTCGGGATTGAACGCGTTCATCACGCTCGACGAATCCGCTGCTGACCGTGCGTCCGCTTCGATCGCTCACGACGCTTCCGTTCTCGCCGGTATCCCGTTCGCGCACAAAGATATTTTTTGCACGAACGGGATTCGCACGACATGCGGCTCGCGCATGCTCGAACATTTCGTGCCGCCGTACGATGCAACTGTCGTCAAAAAGATCGCTGCGAGCGGCGCTATCTCGATCGGCAAAACGAACATGGACGAGTTCGCGATGGGTTCGTCGAACGAAAACAGTTTTTTTGGACCCGTGCGCAATCCGTGGGATTCGGCGCGCGTTCCAGGCGGATCGTCGGGCGGTTCCGCTGCAGCGGTGGCAGCCGGCATCGTTCCTTTTGCGACGGGCACCGATACCGGCGGATCGATCCGTCAGCCCGCCGCATTTTGCGGCGTGACAGGGTTGAAGCCGACCTACGGGCGTGTGTCCCGCTGGGGCATGATCGCGTTCGCGTCCAGCCTGGATTGCGGCGGCGTCATCGCGCGCAGTGCTGAAGATTGCGCGCACGTGTTCGCCGCGATGGCCGGGCACGATGCGCGTGACGCCACGAGCGCGAAACGCAACGTGGACGAGTACGTTGCCGCATTGTCCACAACGCTGAAAGGTATACGGATCGGCATCGCGCGCAATTATTTCGGCGCGGGTGTGGACGATGGCGTGGCGTCGACCGTCCACGAGTCGCTGCGTAAATTGGAAAAGCTCGGCGCGATTCTCGTCGACATCGATTTGCCGAATGCGTCACTGGCGATTCCGGCTTACTACGTGATTGCGCCGGCGGAAGCGTCGAGCAATCTCGCTCGATACGATGGCGTGCGTTACGGTTATCGCTGCGCGAATCCGACGTCGCTCGAGGATTTGTACACGCGCAGCCGCAGCGAGGCATTCGGCGCGGAAGTGAAGCGCCGGATTCTCGTCGGAACCTATGCGCTGTCTGCCGGTTATTACGATGCCTTTTATTTGCGCGCGCAGAAAGCGCGACGGCTCATCGCGAACGATTTCAGCGAAGCATTCAAAGGCGTCGATCTGATTGCAGGACCAACGACGCCGACCATCGCGTTCAAGCTCGGCGAAAAATCCAACCCGCTGGCCATGTACGCGGCGGACGTGAATACGGTGGCCGTGAATCTTGCTGGGGTGCCTGCGATATCGATTCCCGCAGGCTTCAGCGAGAATTTGCCGGTGGGTTTGCAATTGATCGCGCCCATGTTTGAAGAGGCGCGGCTGCTCAGCGTCGGGTATCAATTGCAGCAAAGTACAGATTTCCACACGCGTATGCCGGAGGTTTCGGCATGAGCGAATGGCAGCCGGTCATCGGGCTTGAAATTCATGCGCAGTTGAATACGGCGAGCAAGCTGTTTTCTGGCGCATCGATTGCTTACGGCGCGGAGCCGAACACGCAGGCGGGTGCAGTCGATGTGGCCTTGCCGGGAACGTTGCCGGTTCCGAACCGCGCCGTCCTCGAGAAGGCTATTCGTTTCGGATTAGCTATCGACGCGACGATCGCCTCCAAAAGTATATTTGCGCGCAAAAACTATTTTTATCCCGATTTGCCAAAAGGCTATCAGATCAGCCAGTACGAATTGCCGATCGTCAGCACTGGCAAGCTCAGCGTCCGAACCGACGACGGCCGTACGATCGATGTCGAAGTGCAGCGCGCGCATCTCGAAGAAGACGCGGGCAAATCCCTGCACGACGCGTTTCACGCGGCAACCGGCATCGATCTGAATCGCGCCGGCACGCCGTTGCTCGAAATCGTATCGGCGCCGGTGCTGCACTCTGCGCAGGACGCCGTCGCGTACATGCGCACGATGCACACACTGGTGCGTTGGCTCGGCATCTGCGACGGCAACATGCAGGAAGGTTCGTTTCGGTGCGATGCGAATGTGTCGGTGCGGCCTGTCGGCCAAGAAAAACTCGGCACGCGCACTGAAATAAAAAACGTCAATTCATTCCGTTTCGTCGAGAAGGCGATCGAGTACGAAATCGAACGGCAGATTCGCGCGCTCGAAAACGGTGAAACGATTGTGCAGGAAACGCGTCTGTACGATGCCGCGCATCACCGCACGCGTCCGATGCGGAGCAAGGAGGATGCGGACGACTATCGCTATTTTCCGGATCCGGATTTGCCGCCGTTGACGTTGTCGGCAACGCACATCGATAAAGTTCGCGCCGAAATGCCGGAACTGCCCCATGCGCGTCGACGTCGTTATGTCGAGCAACTTGGCTTACCTGATATCGACGCTGCGCAATTGTGCGCGGATAAATCGACGTCCGATTATTTCGAGACGATGCACTCAGCCAATCCGGCGGATCCGAAAGCGTGCGCAAACTGGATTCTCGGCGAATTGGCGGCCGCATTGAACGAGGGAAATTTGTCGATCGGCGAATCGCGCGTCCCGGCGGAATCGCTGGCGCAACTGATCGCGCGAACGCGCGACGGCACGATCTCGAACAAAATCGCGAAAGACGTTTTCGCCGCCATGTGGGCGGGCGAGGGTGATGCCGATACAATCATCGCCGCGCGTGGGTTGCGCGAGATTTCCGACGATGGCGCGCTGACGTCGGTTATCGATGCGGTCATCGCGGAGTTTTCGGCGCAGGTCGCGGAATTCCGCGCGGGGAACGACAAGCTGCTGCAGTTCTTCGTCGGCCAATCGATGAAGCGGTTGCGCGGACAAGGCAATCCGCAGCGATTGAACGCGCTGTTGCGCGAAAAACTTAATTCTTAAAATAGGACTTTCGATGTCAGCGTTGATCTGCGGTTCGCTCGCCTACGACACCATCATGGTGTTCCAGGATCAGTTCAAGAATCACATCCTGCCGGACAAGGTGCACATGTTGAACGTGGCGTTTCTCGTGCCGCGCATGCGCAAGGAATTCGGCGGTTGCGCGGGCAATATCAGCTACAACTTGAAGTTGCTCGGCGGACATCCGATTCCGATGGGTACGGTCGGCCAAGATTTCGGGCCGTATCGCGAACATTTCACGGCGTGCGGGATCGATTTAAGCCGCATCAAAGTCATCGACGATTTGTATACGGCACAGGCGTTCATCACGACCGACCTCGACGACAACCAGATCACCGCGTTCCATCCCGGTGCGATGATGCGTTCGTTCGAAAATCACGTGCGCGATGTGCAGGATGTGGAATTTGGAATTGTCGGCCCGGACAGTCGCGAAGCGATGTTGCAACACGCGCACGAATTCGCGGAGCGCGATATCCCGTTTATTTTCGATCCAGGCCAGGCCATGCCGCTTTTCGATGGCGAGGAATTTCGCGCGTTCATCGAGCAATCGCAGTACGTGACGGTGAACGATTACGAATCGAATCTTCTGCAAACGCGCACCGGTTGGAGCGAGAAGCAAATCGCCGAGAAGGTTCGCGCCTACATCGTCACGCGTGGTCCGAAAGGCTCGTTGATCCATACGACGAAAGAAACGTTTGACATTCCGCCGGCGCATGAGCGGCGTGTGTCCGATCCGACCGGCTGCGGCGATGCGTATCGCGCCGGCCTGATCTACGGATTAATGAAGGACATGGACCTGCCGACATGCGGACGCATGGCGTCGCTGATGGGTGCGTTGAAGGTGGAACATCCGGGCACGCAGAATCAGCGCTTCACGTCTGACGAATTCGCCGATCAGTTCCGGCAGCAGTTTGGTTACGCGCTCGACTAATTATTGCCGAGCGAGAAGGGCGTGAACCGCGTATCGCGGTCGAAATAATCTTCGTTCTCCGCGCGTTTGAGCGCGGCGACGATGCGATATGTCATTGGCGTGGCGATGATTTCCCAGATGACTTTGAGCACGTAATTCGAAATCATTACGGTGACAACGAGTTTGGTCTCCCACACACCGAGAAATGCCGCGGGATAAAACACGAGCGAATCCACACCTTCGCCGACAATCGTCGAGCCGACGATGCGCGACCACAACGCTCTGCCGTTTGTCCACACTTTCATTTTTGCCAATGTATACGAATTAGCGAATTCGCCGCAGAAAAACGCGATGATCGACGCGAGCACGATGCGTGGCGTTTGGCCGAAGATGCTTTCGTAGGCGGCTTGTCCGTTCCAGTCGGGTGACGGCGGAAGTTTCACGACGACGGTGGCCATGATCGACGCAAAGATGAGCGCGGTGAGTCCGGACCAGATCACGCGCCGCGCGCGGGCGTAGCCATAAACCTCGGTGAGGATGTCGCCGAACACGTACGAGATCGGGAAAAACAGCACGCCGGCCCCGAACGTGAAGTCGCCGATGATGGGCAAATGAACTTGTGCGACTTTCGCCGGCCCAATCAAATTCGAGCAGAGCAGCACGCAGACAAACGCACCGAGAATCAAGTCGTAATAGCGATAAGATCGGGTCGACGGCGGGCGCGGATCTGAATTCACGAGCGCGTCTCGATGCGGGTGGTCGCGAAATGATCGCTCATCACGTAAGGTTTTGGTTCGGAGTGCGTCCATTCTGGTTCATGTCGAAGGAGAACGCCATGCGTCGATGGTTGGGTTTGTTGTTCTGCTTGGCGAGCGGGATCTCGTTTGCGCAAGAGCGTGCGATCGCGTGGGAAGGAAAAGGCGCGGCCGGCGAGACGATTCGTTTCGATCCTGATCATCGCGACAAACCGGCGCTCCTGCTGTTCTGGGCGACATGGTGCCCGTACTGCGAGGCGCTGATGCCGCATTTGCAAAAAGTATACGACGCCGCGGGCAGAGGACATTTGGACGTCTACGCGATCGATATCAAAGACGACGGCGATCCGGTAGCCGCGTTGAAAGAGCGCAAACAAACCTTCACGCTCGTGCGCGATGGCGATGCGATTGCCGATCGATATCATGTGAAGGGGACGCCAGGTCTTTTTCTCGTAGACGCGAAGGGGCATATCATTTATCACCCCAATTCGGCGGAGCCGATCGCCGTCGAGACGGCGTTGCGTCAGAAACTGAATCTGCCTGCGATGAAGTGAGGTGTTTTATGTTGGAATTGCGCTGCCATTGCGAATGTTGCGACAAGGCGTTGGCGCCGGATGCGTCGGACGCGATGATCTGTTCGTTCGAATGCACGTTCTGCGCGAGCTGCGTCCAAGATAAATTGCGCGGCGTCTGCCCGAACTGCGGGGGTGGCTTCGTGGCGCGTCCCATTCGGCCGTCGTCGCTGTTGAGTCAATACCCACCGTCGTCGACGCGTCGTCCGCTGGCCTGCGAACCGGCTCGACGATAGCCTTACCTCCTGCACATGCCTTGCAATGGTGCGTGGGGATACCATTTCCACGTAGTCACCCACGGAGGCGGCCATGTTCAAGCTTCTACTTATTTTTCCCGCGTTGATTGTCGGATCGGTTCTGCTTGGTGTCGGCGCTATCGCGATAGTACCGATCGTTGCTCTATTGCCGTTTGTTTTGGCGATCGGCGCCTGCGTTGGCGGCGAGCGTTCTAGTGCTGTTTGCGCGCATCGTCGGCGCGCTGATCATCGGCGTGGGCGGATTGATGGTCGCCGGGGTTGGCGCCGTGGCGTTATTCGCCGGTGGATTCGTCGCGCTTTTGCTGGGGTTCGCATTGTTCCATTTGGCGTTGCCTGTCCTGTTTGTGGTCGCTCTCGTGTGGCTGATTCATCGCGCTTCGCGCCCGAAGTCCGCGCAACTGGTGCACGGCTAACGCGAATCTAGCGCCGATTTTGCGCGGCCTGAATGCGGAGTCCCATTCCGTTCAGGTTTCATCCGCGAGACTTTCGCCACCCAACAACAGGAGGTTGACGATGCGCACGATGCATTTGGTGGCACCGGCTTTGTTGCTCGCCGCGGGTTCGATGTTCTCGAACCACGCAAGCGCTGCAGAAAAGATCGATTGTGAAATGAAGTTTTCTTTGACTGGCTGGTCGGCGATTTACAAGCACGCCGAAGGCTCGGGCACGCTGAAGTGCACGAACGGCCATTCGTATCCGATCACCATCGTCGCTGTCGGCGGCGGGTTGACGGTCGGCAAGTACAAAGTCGAAGGCGGCACCGGCAAATTCTCTGAAGTCTATGATGTCGGCGAAGTGTTCGGCAGCTACGCTCAAGGCGAAGCCAACGCGGGTATCGTGAAATCCGGTACGGCGCAGGTGTTGACGAAAGGCAATGTATCGCTGGCGCTCGCCGGAGCGGGCGAAGGCGTCGATCTTGGTATTTCGTTCGGTAAGTTCACGATCGAACGCGCCAAGTAAGCAGAGATACATCGAGTAAGAAAACGCGGCGCTGTAAAAGGCGCCGCTTTTTTTTGCGTGTGTTTGTCGCGATGCACAAAAAACGCTAACCTGACGTGCCGCGCGGGAGCGCAAAACGACCGCTACACATGTCGGAGATCATTCAGAGCGAGTATTCGCCTCACGAGGAAATGATCAACAGCTTGACGCACGCGTTCGGGCTGATTCTCAGCATCGTCGGTTTGGTTATCTTGCTGCTAGCGACGAGCGGCAGCGGCTTTCGCGACGTCGCGTCGTGCGCGTTGTACGGAACGACGTTGATTCTCGTTTACTCGACATCGATGTTGTATCACGGCGTGACGCATGCGGAATCCAAGCGACGACTGCAGACGCTCGATCACGTCGCGATTTTTTTATTGATCGCCGGAACGTACACGCCGTTCGTCTTGATTTCCTTACACGGCACGTGGGGTTGGAGTTTGTTCGCGATCGTCTGGACGTTGGCCTTTCTCGGCGTGATCTGCGAGCTGACGCGCATCCGGCAAATCCGCGGCGTGATGCTCGCGCTGTATATCGGCATGGGCTGGGTCGGATTGATCGCGATCAAGCCGCTCATCGCCGCGGTGCCGGTCGGCGGCCTTGCGTTGGTTCTCGGCGGGGGCATCAGTTACACGCTCGGCGTCATTTTCTATGCGTGGCGGAAACTGCGCTATCACCACGCGGTTTGGCACGTGTTCGTGCTGGTCGGAAGCGTTCTGCAGTACCTGGCGGTGTTGTGGTACGTGCTGCCGGCGCGCACGTGAGCGAATGTGTTGTCCATCGCGGCGGTTGTCATTGCGGTCGCGTTCGATTCGAAGTCGACGCGCCAGCGAGGTTGCAGGTGCTCGATTGCAATTGTTCCATTTGCGCGATGACGGGCTATTTGCATGTGATCGTGCCGGCGTCGCGATTTCGATTGCTGCGCGGCGCCGACGAACTTACGGAATACGCATTCCATACCGGCGTCGCGAAGCATTTCTTTTGTCGCGTTTGCGGGATCAAATCGTTTTACGTTCCGCGATCGAACCCGGACGGAATCGATGTCAATGCGCGCTGTCTCGACGACGTCGCGATCGAATCGCTCGACATCGCTCCCTTCCGCGACGACGATCGCGAAGCGAGCACCGCGGCAATCAAGCATCTGTCGAACTAAAAAATGTAGGCGAGCGCAAAAACACCGAGCATCGTGAAACACAGCGCGATTTTCGCGAGCGTTCCGAAGAGCAATCCGATCCAGGTGCCGACACCGACGGTCGTCGCCTTGCGCATCGAGCTGCCTGTCGACAGTTCGCCGATGAGCGCGCCGGCGAACGGCCCGATCAAAAGGCCCGGCAGCAAGAAAAACATTCCGATCAGCATGCCGATGCTGGCGCCCCAAATCGCGCGGCCGCTGGCGCCGACGCGTTTGGCACCGACGATGCTGGCGACCAGGTCGATGAGCAATGCCAATGCGCTCAGCAAGCCCAGAGTCAGCAACGTCCATAAACCGACATGCTGATAGTGATCGGCCCACGCTGCGAGCCACATGCCGCCGAACACCAGCGGCACGCCGGGAAGAATCGGCGCGACGGTGCCGGCAACTCCAACGACGATGAGAATGCCCGCGAGAATGAAGTAGAACGTCTGCACTGGTTCGATCAGTGCTGACCGTTCACTTTTTCCGCCTCGGTGTCCCAATGGAATGCGGCAACGAATTCCGGCTTAAGGAGCGCGTGGAAAATTTTGGCGGGCACCTCGACTTGCGGTGCGCCATCGACGTAAGGCGCGACTTGATACGGCGGAAATACCAGCGTCAACCCGATCGCCTTCGACTCGAGTCCATCGACGAGAAACACGGCAAAATTCTCCGACTTCGGTTCCGTGCCGCGTTCCACCCAATCGTGCATGTCTTTCAGTGCCGGCGCCAACGCCGCACCTTCACCTACCTGATCGCGTAATGCGGCCTCGAACCTTCCTTCCAGCTGCCGACGACTTTCATCGCTGAGAATTTTCAAAGCTGCATCCGGATCGGCGAATAGATCCGCGATAGTCACCAGCTTGTTGTCGGACAGATGCAGCACGAAACTTGTCACGAGCGGATTCGGATGAGCGCCGCCTGTATAGCTGCTGCCGTTGACAAGCACGCTCACGAAGTCGTCGGTGCGACGGGCGACATTGAACGCGATGTCGAGCTGATATTCCGTCGCGTTTGCGCTTCGTTCGCCGCCTTGCGCCGCGAGAAAATCTTTTTTCTGTACGGTCGCATAATCGCGCAGCGCGATGTCGAGCGTTCGCCACTCCGCCTGCAGCGCGGGATAGCGGATGTGATACGAGTAGCCTTCGCCGCGTCCGGTGTCCTCATCCGGCGAGGCCTCGGCGGCCGACGCGGCTCGAATGGGCGTCGCCGTCGCACTGAACGTCGCATGCTGATCGCCACAGCCGCCGAGTATCACAACGGCAGTTACGCAAGACACGAAGTGAAGGGCGCGCGACGCGCGTCGAAGCTGGGCACGTTTCATTGCAGACGGGGAGTCGTTGGACGCGGGCAAGTGTAGGACAGGGCCCACCAATTAGCCATGTGACGCCGCCACTAATATTTTGATTGAAAACAAACCGTGTCGGCTGTCACACTTCCAGAGTTTCGACCGGTGGCCTGCGTTTTGCAGCCGCCAGCCGGTTCTGCGGCTAGAACTGTGGGCTAGCCGATACATTAAAAAAAAGCCTTTGAGGGGACACGTTATGTTGACTGTTAACTATCGTGCACGTGCGGTTTCGACGTGCATATCGCTAATTCTGCTCGGTTTCTCCGGCGTATCGTTCGCCGAACAATTTGTGGCTGCGCCGACGCGCGTAGTCGGTCCGCACGAGAGCGGACAAACGGCGCCGGCGCCTACCGGCGGCTGGCAAGCCGGCGACGACAGGACGCTGGGCGCCTCCGTGGTTGGCCAAGGCGGCTGGACCGGAACGTTCGGTGCCGAAAAATACGATCAGGAAATCACGGCGGGCGTCGCGCATTCCGGTGGACACGGCTGGCGATTGTCCAACTGGTATCACAACGGCTATGTGAATCACGTGCTCAGCACGCCGTATTCGCCCGTCGGTGAAGTCGGATCGACGACCGCCTACAACGGCGGTGGCGTAGGACCGACGACCAACAGCGTCGTCTATGAATTTTGGTTCCGCACGGCGAGCGTCAAAGCCGACCCGGGCGTCTACACATCAACGACGATCACTGACCAACAGGGTCGCCGTATGACCTACCTGGGCTTCTTCGATGAGCCGGCTGGCCCTGGCGGTGTGAACGGCAACGGGTGCCCCACGGATGACGGATGTTTCCATCTCGATGCCTCCGGCGTCACCGACGGAGGAACGCCGGGTGACGACAGCACCGTCGTTTTCGACGACAACTATTCACCCGCGTTGGAACGCGGCCGCTGGTATCGCGTCCATATCGATGCGACGTTCAACGACACCGTCGACGAAAGCACGCGCCGCAACGACGTCGTCAACTATGCGCTGTATGACAGCGCCGGCAATCTGGTGTGGTCGCCTCCGAGCATCAACACGTGGGAGGACGCGTATTACGAAGGCCATTACGGCAGCAATCTTCACGATAAGGTTGCGTCCAACTACATCGCTTATCGTATTTCGGCGAACCCGGACACGGGCGATCAATCGGATGGCGACAGCTTCTCCGTCGGTAACCGTCCGCGCGGTATCGTTTTCGACGACCTGAGCGTCGTTCCGGCCAATTCAAAGCCGGGCTTCAGAACCAGTTTTGATTTCGATCGTTATGTCGCTACGAACGGCACCGACAACAGTACGTGCACAGACATCGGCAACCCATGTTTGACGATCGCGTACGCCATCACGCAATCGAATCCTTACGACACGATCCATGTCGCTGCCGGCACGTATGTCGAACGCACGAATGCCACGACCAATCTGACGATCACCAAACCGATCGCGATCGAGGGTGCGCAGGCAGGTATCGATGCGCGCACACGCAGCGATGCGGGCGCGACGATCATCGTGCCGGGCGTTGCCGAGTCGGGTCTCAGCTACGGTTCGACCAACACGGCCACCGTAAACATCGCGAGCAACGGTGTCAGTCTGGACGGTTTGGTCATCGATACCGACAACCCCTCCATCACGACAGGTCTCGGCCTGAACGGCACTGATCCGGATGTATCCAGTGACGTGTTCGCCACGGGCAGCAACATCACGATTCAAAATACGGTTCTGCGCAATGCGATTTTCGCGGGCATCTACGCCGACAACACCAACGGCAATACGAACACACCCGGCGGCGACAATCTCATCCAGCTCAATCGATTCACGAACATCACCAATCCGTCGACGTGGGGCATCGGCGTCTACGCCGGCGACAACT
>CAZZWP010000051.1:13455-19837 GCA_964657965.1 uncultured Rudaea sp.
AATAGTCATGCGGGACCGGCCCGGCGAAATGGATCGCGTCGGTATCCAGTTCGCCGAAAACGACTACGCCGCCGATCCCGGCACGCAAGCGCCGGCAGTGTCGCGCAACGAAATTCACGCCACGCGCACCGGCATGTTCTACAACCTGTTCTATCAGCAGGCGACGACGTGGACTGTCTCCGACAATCACGTTTTCGCATCCGCCAATCCGGGGCAGGCCAATGAATGGAACGGCATGCAGATCGAATCGATGGCCGATGCCCAGACGTCGAACATCAGCGGCAACGTGATCGACGGCAGCGCCGTGCTCGGCTCGCGCCGCGCGGTGGGCTATGTCCTCAACAACATCACCAGCTCGCAGAGCGCAACCACCGCGATCGATGGCGGCAGCGTCAGCCATGTCGATGTCGGCGTGCTCTCGACCGACGCCACGAATTACACGGGCCCGGTCGATGGCTTCCTCATTAAGAACGTGGCATTCAACGACGTGAAGCTCGCCGCATTTTATGTCGAGGACACCGATCAAATCGCCGGTTCAGCCACGCTCAACATCGGCACGAACAATACGTTCACGAGCGTCGCGCACCAGCTCGCGCTAGCCGGCGCGAATGCAGGAGTTTCGTTCAACGGCATCGGCGGTGTGGATGACGTTCTCGTTCGCGCGGCGGGGAATTATTTCTTCACCGTGGCGAACTCGAACTCCTGCTCGACCGTTTGCACGACATCGAATGCATCGATCAATGCAGGCGTGGCCGCTGCCGCAACGGACGGTGCGGTTTACGTCGAGCATGCGACTTTCAACGAAGGCGTCGTCATCGGTACCGGCAAAGACGGCGTGCGATTGACCGCGAGCGATGCGAGCAATCCGCCGACGTTGACGCGCTCGACCGGCGGCCCGAATCAGCCTGTGCTTGTCGTCGCCGGTACGTCGGCGAACGCGCCGCAGGATGTGACGGTCGATCACCTGAACTTCCTCGTCGATAAAGTCCATGCCGGCGAAGGCGTGCTGGCCAGCGGCTTTGTCGATGGACTCACGATCGACAGCAACGTATTCACGCAAGTCGCGTCCGCATCCAGCGGCACGGCGCGTTACGCATATACGAACGCGATCTCAGTCAACATCGATCCTGGACACAACTCCGCGGCACTGCCGCGCGTGGATGGTTCGTTCGTCACGATCACCAACAACACGATCAGCGGCAGTGCGGCCGGCGCCACATCGGTCACGGCTACACAATTCCGCGCCGGTATCGCCGTCGACGCGAGCGTTGGCTTGATCAGCGCTAATCACTCGAGCGGTTTGAATCACGACGCCCTCGTTCGCTTCGCCACCACCGTATCCGGCGGTTCGAACGGCTGGATGATTACCAACAACACGTTCACCGGCGGCGGTCTGGAATTCGATGCGCCCAATGGCGGCGTTACCCCGATCACGATCGACGGCAACACGATCAATTCCGAATCGACGCCACCGGCGTTGTTGGCCGGCGCGTTGAGTGCCTCGCAACAGAACGTCGAGGCGGATTTCTCCGCGTTCCGTTTGATCGACAATTTCCAGAACCTGCCGATCACCGTGAGCAACAACACCTTCGCCGGCTACGCAAATGGATTGCGTGGCGCGACCGTGCAGAACTTCCCGAACGCGACGTTCGTCCACAATACGTTTTCGCCGCTCGCGGGTGCTGGCGATTTCGCGAGCCTCGTCGTGAGCAATCGTGAGATCAACACCGACAATCCGCCGGAACGTCCGTATCCGATGGTATTCACGGCGCTGCAGAACACCTTCAACGATAGCGGCGTTGCCGGTGCTGGCCGTGCAGTGGAATTTATCGACGACAACGATGCCAACGGCACGGCGGTCTTCAACGCGATCAAGTTCGGCAGCACGCAGGCGTCCGATGCGAACATCTTCAGTGCGGATCACAAGTATTATTTCAATCTTGTCGATCAGAATTGCGACACCAATTTGTCCGCCGTAGGACCCACCGCGGGCGGTGTCGCTCCGCAGTGTTCTTTCCTCGACTACAACGGTGTCAATCTGCCGGGCGGATTGCCGAATACGCAAGTGCGTCCCTTCCGTGGCAACGTCTACGCCGTCAACAATCTGTTCGGCGGTCTGATGCCGCATGCGATGTCGCCGGTGCAACAGGCCGCGCTCAATCAGCAGACCTTCGACATCAACGACGATGCGTCGCTCGGTCTGGTCAACTACGGATTCAACGGCGCGGTCGATATCAACTTGCAAGGTCCGGTTGCGAACGTGCAGGTCGGCGTCGCGACGAACTACTCCGCCGAGTTGACGAATACCGGCAACGCGCTGAGCGAAAACGTGCTGATTCAATTCAGCATCAGCCGCGCCGCCGGCATCAATGCGGGCGACATGACGCTGCAGTATTACAACGGCACGTCGTACCAATCGATTCCGCTGACCACGTGCTCCGCCGGTCTGTGTGGAACGTTCGGTCCCCAGCCAGGTGGATTCCCGGTCGGTGCAGCGTATGACGCCGTGACGAAACTGCTCGCTACATTCGCTGTGGCAGATACGTACACCGTCAACGTGCAACTGCAAGGCGTCAGTTCCGGCGTGATCTATGCGTCGGATACGTTGAGCACGCAAGTGGTGCAATCGGCCGCCAAGATCGGTCTGGCGTTGAATGGTCCGCAAACGGCGAGCACGGGTGCGCCGGTTACCGGCTACACCGCGCGGTTGACGAACACGGGCGGCGCCACGAGTGAAAATGTACTTGTACACTTTGTCGTGACGCGCACCGGCGGCATTAGTGCCGGCGATCTGACGATCCAATACTTCAACGGCACGACGTATCAGACGATTCCGCTGGTGGCTTGTGCGCAGGGACTCTGCGGAACATTCGGTCCGCAACCCGGCGGCTTCCCCGTCGGTGTTGGATACGACCAGACCACGCAATTGCAAACCGCATATGCGAAGTCCGGCGTGTTTACGATCACGGCCACGGTCGACGGCGTGACGACGGCAATGCAGTACGCGTCGTCGTCGTTGCAAGTCACCGTGGGTGCGGGTGCGGCGGCGAACATCGCGGCCAATAGCTCCACCACCATCACGGGAACAGCCGGTACGCTCGCGACGCCGGCGCCGTCGGTCATCGTCACCGATTCGCTCGGCAATCCGGTCGCGGGCTATCCCATCACGTTCGTGACCGGTCCGAATTCAGGTACGTTGAGCGGCGCCTCGCAAGTCACCGACGCCAACGGTGTGGCGACGGTCGGCGGCTGGACGCTCGGAACCGGCACACCTGAAACGGTGACGGTGACTGCGCCGCTGGCGGGCAGCCCGATCACGTTCACGGCAACGGTATCGGCCGAGTTCGACCTGGCCGTTAGCATCACCGACAATCACGATTACGTGCAGTACGGCAGCACGCTTGACTACGCTATCGTCGTGTCGAATACCGGTCCTTCGACGGCGTCGAAGCTGGTCACGGATAACTTGCCGCCGGAACTCAATGTCGTGGGTGCGACCTGGGTGTGTCTCGCCCATACGACGGGTGCCACCTGTACGGCGAGCGGTACCGGAAATCTGTCCGACACGCCAACCATACCGGCGGGTGGCAGCGTCACCTACGTGATTTCCACGAACGTTCTGGCGGTGACTCCAGACGAGACAATCGTCAATCAAGTGACGGTCGATTCGGCCGGCGATTCGAATCCAACTAACAATACGGCAACCTCGACGACGACCATCGTGATCTTCCGCGATGGCTTCGAAACCAGTGGCGGCTCCGGAACAACCAACGTCGTTCACACGGTAGGCTCGCTCGACGACAACGCGACATTTGCACTCGATCCCAACTCCGCGCCTCAGGCCGGATCATCGCCTGTCGTGTGGATGCGTGCGGTCGATGCGCAACAGCGCGAAACGTTCCGCCTCGAGGTCATCCAAGGCAGCGCCGGCACCTTGGTTCGTGTCGTCACGCGTGACGCCTCTGGCGTGGAATCGCACAGCCTGTGGACTGCGCTGAAAACGGCGGCCGTTGGCGTCACCGGCAAGAGCGGCGCATACGCTGCGATGCTGGCCGTGAGTGGCGGCGGCGGATTGGAAATAGCGATTCCGTCGTGGGCGGTGTTGCCGCTCTCGTTGCAAGCCGAATAAGTAGCGCGTTACAAGAAATCAGGACGCCGCGTTTGCGGCGTCCTTTTTTTTGGGATTCACAACGTCGATAAATTAAAGCTCACCGGAACGCGCGCCCAAGCGCTCAGCGCGACACCGCCGTGCTTTGCCGGATTGAAACGCCACGACTTGACGGCATCGCGCGCGGCGCGATCGAGCCGCGGTGAACCGCTCGAGGTTTCGACTTCTACCGTCAGCACGTTTCCATCGGCATCGACGAGCACGCGCAAAATCACCGTGCCCTGCTCGTGCCGCCGCCATGCATCGACTGGATACGGCACGCTCGTCTTCGAACCGTATGCGATAGCGCTGGGTGCGACGTCGTCAGACAACGAGGTTCCGGATATTGTTTCCAATGGCGGCGACACGGGCAATTCTTCGACAGGCGTCTCCGACACAGGCGTTCTTTCTGTCTGCACCGGCGTCATTGGTGCGACGTGATACACGGTGGGCGCTGCGGTGTGATGCGGCGCGGGCACCGGCGGCGCGGGCTCGACTTCGACCGGCTTCGGTTGAATGAAATGCACCACCGTTTGCTGATCGGCTTTCACTTGCTGCACCAGCCGAATCGCGGCGGGCGTGCTCAGCAACAACGCAAGAATCGCCAGGTGGATCGTGAGCGAAGCGGACCACGCACCGATCCGCGGCAACGACAACGCGGCAAGAGGGGACATCCGAACTGAAGCGATCATGACATCGTCTCCGATTGAAAAATTCCGCCACGATTTACGCTAGCATTCCGCCGCAGCGCGTCAATCGACGAGGCGTACAATTTCGCGCCGGACGTCGGCTCGTCGTTACCGCTCACGAACGACGCAGAATCGCTTAGCGATCTCGTAACGGCGACGCAATAAAAACTTTGCGATTCGCACGTCGTGAGACGAATCACGACGACGATTAAGCGTTCGATCCGGAAACGGTATGCTTGGCGCGCCGGCAGCGCATCGAACGCGGCCATACGAAGATGGGGGAAGGGTGTTCGCAACCGGATTCTGGTCGCCGTTGGCTGCGCCAGTACTCAATAGTATCGCTCTGCTGCTCGCGCTGGGATTTCGGCGCAATCGCGCCGTCCTCGTCGCGGCGATGTTGACGTGCGCGTCGCTCGCGATCGCTGGCGCGGTCGGCGCCGATAATGCCGATCGCGGCTATGAGTCCGTTCGCATGTTCGCGCCGTGGTTGCTGCTCGCGGCGGCGTTGACGCCCGAACGACGCCTGCTGGCGCGCCGCAATTTGATGCTGTTGTTCGCGTTGATCATCGCGATGTGGCTCACGCTCGCAGCGCCGGCGCATGTGTGGCCCGGATTACGCGCCGCTTTGCCGTTGGGATTTTTGCCATGGAGTGCCGGCACCGTTGCCGCAACGATCACTTTTATCGCGGCAGCGTTTTGCCTTCTGCGCTGGTTGCTTTCCGGCGCGATCATGGAAGCAGGTCTCGGCATCGTACTCGCCTGCGCGGGCTGTGCGATGTTGCCCGCCGCTGCGCTCAATACGGCGCGCATCGCGTTGGCACTCGCCGGTGCCGCCTCGATGTTCGCCGTATTGTTCGCGTCGTATCGCATGGCATTCGTCGACGCGCTGTCGAGTCTGCCGAACCGGCGCGCGCTCGATGAATTCCTCGCGCGGTTGAGCGGCACGTTCGCCATCGCGATGATCGACATCGATCACTTCAAGCAGTTCAACGACACGCACGGACACGCCGCCGGCGATCGCGTCCTGCACGCCATTGCGCAGCAGATTCGTCACACGCACGGTGGCCGCGCATTTCGCTACGGCGGCGAGGAATTTTGTTTGTTGTTCACTGGCTCGCGCACGCGCGACGCGGAAAAGTCGTGCGAGGAAACGCGCAAGCGTATCGCGGAGACGCGCGTGAGTATTCGGTCGGCGCCCGCGAAGAAACGACAAGGGCAGGCCGTGCGCAAGATCGATGCGACGGACGTGCATGTCACGGTGAGCATCGGGATTGCGATGCGGGATGCGCAATCGCGCGCGGTGTCGGAGGTGCTTAAGGCGGCGGATCAGGCGTTGTATCGGGCGAAGGCTAAGGGGAGAAATCGCGTCGTTGTTGCGAAATGACTCGGGTTCGTCTGGTGTTACCTAAGTGCTTTCACTCGCTGCGCGAGCGCGTCACTTCTTTGCGCGTGCAAAGAAGTAACTAAGAAAGCACGGTTTGCCTTCACGTACGACGTGTTCGCCGACACGACATCCCTGTCGCGGCGGCGAACGGCGCACATCCTG
>CAZZWP010000052.1:0-18202 GCA_964657965.1 uncultured Rudaea sp.
ATCTAATAATCCCAATTTATACTTTTATTGTTGACGAGCTTGGCGATGCCCGCCGGCATGTGGATGAAAGGATGCCAGTCGCGCGGACCGGCCTCGAGCAACAACACGCGATGGCTCGGATTTTCACTGAGCCGGTTCGCAAGCACGCAACCAGCGGAACCGGCGCCGACGATAATGTAGTCGTAGGTCATATCGGTGAGGCTAAGCGGCTCGCGTAGAGTAGATGCTCCATCGTGTGACTGGTCGAGCGGTTTTGATCGATGATCGGTAACGCCGGTTAATTCGGCACGACACAATGGTACGCTTGGACGCAGCGCTGCCTTCGGACGTCTCGCGTGTTCAATCGAAACGCCATCCATCGCCACGAATGGCCCGCCGTGATCGTGGCCTTCGTGTATTTCTTCTGCGTGCTCGCCGCGTATTACATCATTCGGCCGGTACGCGATCAGCTATCGGCGGCCGTCGGTTCCAGCGAGTTGCCATTTTTTTACGGCGTCGTGTTCGTCGTCATGCTCGTGCTGACGCCGCTGTTCGGTGCGCTGGTCGCGCGGTTTCCGCGTCGGCATTTTGTGCCGGTGGTGTATGCGGTGTGCGCCATCGTGACACTCGCATTCGTGCCGTTGTTTCAGATGCAGGAGGTCATCGGCGCGCGCATGCTCGGCGTGCTGTTTTTCGTTTGGGGCAGTGTCTTCAATCTGTTCGTGGTCGCCGTGTTCTGGAGTTTCATGGCCGATCTGTTCGATGTCGAGCAGTCGCATCGGCTGTTTCCCGTGATCGCGCTGGGCGGCACGCTTGGCGCCATCAGCGGGCCGTTGTTGCCGAATCGTGCGGTGGAGACGATTGGTGTATCTGGCCTGCTCGTGTGTTCGGCGGCGTTGCTGTTCGTATCGATCGGCTGTGTATTTTGGCTGCTTCGATGGTCGCGCGAACATCCGGTGCCCGACGTCGTCGATCGAAATCACCGCATCATCGGCGGCAGCATGATCGCGGGTGCAATCCTCACGCTCAAATCGCCGTTCCTGCGGCGCGTTGCCCTGTTAATGGTGCTCGGCGATTGTGTCGGCACGATCATTTATGCGCTGATGGCCGATTACAGCCACGTCACGTTCGCCACGCGCGAGGCGCGCATCGAGTTCGCGTCGAGCATCGATTTCGCCAGCAACGCGTTGACGATCCTGATGCAACTCACACTGACGCGAGAACTGATGGTTCGTTTCGGCCCTCAATACGCCATCGCGCTCGACGGATTATTGAAGGCGCTGGTTTTGGTTGGACTGATCGTGATCGGTGCGCCGTGGATCGCGGCAGTGGCCGTGGTGACACGCGGCAGCGCGTACGGCATGTTCAAACCGGCGGCGGACAGTCTCTACACACGCGTCGACGCGGAGACGCGCTACAAAGGCAAAGACTTCATCGATACCGCCGTGTGGCGGCTGGGCGATGTGGTCGTCACGCTCGGCTTCAACGCGCTTCGCGCGCTAGGCGTGGCGTTGCCGGGATTTGCGATTCTCGCCGGCATGGCGGCGCTGGCGTCGAGCTCGATTGGATGGCGCATCACGCGTGCACCGGATTTGGCGCCGACAAAAACCGCGTCGTAGCGCATGTGACGCCACGACGCGATTAAAGTCATTTACGCGACCGATCGCAATTCCGGTTTCGTCTGCACCTGCGCCGCTTGCAGTTCGCGCGGATCGAAATCGTCGACGTTGATGAACTCCAGCGTTGCCGCCCGCACGCGTTCGAGCAGTTTGCGCTCTTCCGTCGTGATCGCGCCGATTTGCTCGGCTTCGGCAAGTTGCCCGAGCGCATCCAGACTTTTCAGTGCGCCGCTCTTTTGCGCTTTCATGAATTTGCGTTCGACGGGCTCGGCGGCGATTACTTCCGGCAACAATGCGTTCATGCGACCGACAACGTTGTTCGCATTCGGCGTGAGATACGTCCATTCCGCCAGACGATTGCGCGCTTCGTTCGGCGTGCACAGGATCGATGCGACGCGATGACCGAGGCGATCCGACGGTGGTACTTCGCGGCGTCCGAATGGGAAAACCAAAAGATACAGCAGCCATGCGGCGGGTCGAATCGGAAAATTCCGCAGCACGCCATCGAGCGCATTCTGCATGCGGTAGCAGCAATCATGGAAAGCCCAGGCGAGTAGCGGTTGGTCGGTCGCAGGGCGGCCGAGATCTTCGTAGCGCTTCAGCATCGCGCTGGTGATATACAGATTCGACAGCACATCGCCGAGACGCGCCGACAACCGTTCCTTGAATTTCAGTTTGCCGCCGAGCAGCAACATCGACATGTCGGCGACGAGCGCCAAGTTCGCCGCATAGCGGTTGAGTTTACGGTAGTAGCGCTTTGTATACTTGTCGCCCGGCACGCGGCCCACGCGCACGATGCCGAGCACGAAACTGCGTACCGCGTTTGAAATCGCAAAACCGAAATGCGCGAACAGTTCGCGGTCGAATGCGCGCAGACGCGTCGTGTAATCAGTGATCTGCGCCGCCTGCATTTCCTTCAAGACGTGCGGATGGCAGCGAATCGCGCCTTGTCCGAAAATCATCAGACTGCGCGTCATGATGTTCGCGCCTTCGACGGTGATCGCGATCGGCGAGGTTTGCCAGCTTCGGCCCGCATAGTTGTTCGGACCGAGCTGCACGCCTTTGCCGCCGTGCACGTCCATCACGTCTTTGCCGACTTCGCGGCCTAATTCCGTCGCGTGATATTTCGCGATCGCGGAGGGCACCGACGGTTTTTCGCCGCGATCGACCGCGGCCGCTGTCGCGCGCGACAGCGCCGTGATCGCATAGGCATAACCACCGATGCGCGCGAGCGCTTCCTCGACGCCTTCGAAACGACCGATCGCCATGCCGAATTGCTTGCGGATGCGTGCATATGCACCCGTTGCGATCGCGCCCATGCGCACGCCGCCGCTCGCGTTCGACGGCAACGTGATTGCGCGGCCGACGGAAAGGCATTCGACGAGCATGCGCCAGCCTTGTCCGATCATCTCTTCACCGCCGATCAATTGCGACATCGGGATAAAGATGTCCTTGCCGCGAACGGGTCCATTTTGGAATGCGGCATTGAGCGGAAAATGCCGACGACCGATTTCGAGACCTTTCGTCGCGCGCGGAATCAGCGCAAGCGTGATGCCGAGACTGTCTTTGTCGCCGAGCAGATGATCGGGATCGTGCATCTGGAACGCGAGACCGATCAGCGTCGCGACCGGCGCGAGCGTGATGTAGCGTTTGTCGAACGTCAGACGCACGCCGAGCACGTTGCCGCCTTCGAATTCGCCTTTGCAGACAACGCCATAATCGGGAATCGATGTGGCATCCGATCCAGCGAAGGGGCCGGTCAACGCGAAGCAGGGAATTTCGCGGCCATCCGCCAGGCGCGGCAAATAATAGTCACGCTGTTCTTTCGTTCCGTAATGCAGAAGCAGTTCGCCGGGTCCGAGCGAGTTCGGAACGCCGACGGTGGACGATAGCGATCCCGAAATGCTCATCAGTTTCTGCAACACCGCCGATTGAGCGAACGCGGAGAATTGGAGACCACCGTATTCCTTCGGGATGATCATGCCGAAGAATTTATTTTTCTTGGCGAACTCCCAGATTTCCGGCGTGAGGTCGGCGAGTTTGTGCGTGATTTCCCATTCGTCGCACATCGCGCAGATTTCTTCGACCGGGCCGTCCATGAACGCTTGTTCTTCGACGGACAATTCCGGTTTGGGTTGTTTGAGCAATACCGACCAATCCGGTTTGCCGCTGAACAATTCGCCTTCGAACCCGACCGTGCCTGCTTCGAGCGCCGTGCGTTCGGTATCGGAAATTTGCGGCGTGATTTTTTGATACACCTTCAACAGCGGCGCCGTGATCTGTTTTCGTCGAAAGTCGGGGATATTGAGCGGCACGGTGATCAGCGCAAACGCGATGGCGGGAATCGCGATGCCCAACCAATGACTGCCGGCGACGATTCCCACCCCGATAACGGCGATAAATCCCGCGATCGTCCAAAGGCGGAGGCTCGTGCGCAGATACGCGCACGTGAGCGAGACGATGATCAGTGCGAGGAAAGGAAGCCAATTCATAGCGTTTGCCCTTTTAAAAAGTTTTTAGCCGCAGTACCGACTGGCAATGCGGCGCTTTGCTTCTACTCTTGTCATTCCAGCTTGCGCTGGGATGACAAACTTCAATCGCGAAACTTCTGTAGAAAATTCAAAACCGCCGACGAAAACGCATCATTCTCATCACCGACGACCATATGCGTTGCGCGCGCCACACGAACGTGCTCGGCATGCGGCACCAGCTGCAAAAACTCTGCGATCGTCGCATCGGACACGATGTCGCTGCGCTCGCCGCTGACCAACAGCGTGGGCACATCGATGCGACGTGCGGCATCCAGCAAATCGCTTTGATACCGTTCGCTGTTGTTCGCCACGCGATCGAGTAACCGCGGATCCCAATGCCAACGTAAGCGACCATTCTCCTGACACACCAGTAACTGCCGCAAACGCTCCGGCGATTTCCTTTCAGTGCGATGCGGCAGGTAATTCGACACGGCATCGGATGCTTCGTCGATCGAGGCAAAACCGTCGGGATGAGCGCGCATGAACATCATGATGCGCTCGACGCCGGCATTTTCCCACCGCGGTGTGACATCGACGAGAACGAGTGCCCGAAACGGCCGAGACTGCGCCTGCGCAATCAGACCCAACAGGCCGCCCATCGACGCGCCGATGAGGATCGGCGGTTGTTTAGCTAGCCGCGCGACGAGAACGAGATCGTCGACGAATTGTGCAAAGTCGTAATTCCCATCGGCGAGCCAAGCGCTGTCGCCATGGCCGCGCGCATCGGCCGTAATACAGTGCCAGCCGCCCGCGGCCAGTTCCTTCGCGGGCGCAGACCACGCATGACGCGTTTGACCAAAGCCGTGCGCGAAGACCAGCGCCGGCGAGGTCGGAGCGCCGGATTTCTCGATCGCCAATTCGACACCATCGCCTGCGTGAACACGCGAAACGCGGCCGAATACTGTCGATTCAACGATGTTTTCTTCGAGAACCATACGCCGCAGTATGGGTTGCCAACCGCGGCAAGTCAATACGGTTGCGTATGGTCTAGCATGTTGAGTCTAGGACATTTTTGCTGCGTCGCAGCGCAATTCAGGCTTACCGACGGTCACCGAAGTCGTTACCATGTAACGATGTTACATGCCGTTACATCGGAAAAAAACGAACGCGCACGATTGAGCGCGGCCGACTGGGAGCAGGGCGCCCTCGAACTGATCGCGACGCAAGGGGTGGGCGCGGTCACGGTCGAATCGCTGGCCAAACAGCTCGGCGTCACCAAGGGAAGTTTCTATTGGCATTTCGCGACGCGCGAGGCGCTTTTGAAGGCGGCGTTGGAGCGGTGGGAAAAACAGGATGTCGATAGCGTTCTCGACGAAGTCGAGCCCATCGTCGATCCGCGCGAACGTCTGCGCGCGCTTTTTCGCCGCACCGGACATGGCGCGAAAATGCATGTCATCTATTCCGCATTGTTGCGCGCGCTCGATCATCCGATGGTGCAGCCCGTGATCGCGCGCGTGTCGCAGCAACGCACGGATTTTTTGGCGCACGCCTATCGGCAATTGGGAATGTCCGAGCATACCGCCGGCTATCGCGCGCGCCTGGCCTACGCGGCGTATGTCGGATTTCTTCAGCTCACGCTGCAGGTGGGGATGCCGCGGCTCGAACACGATGAAATGGAAGCGTATGTCGAACACGTCATCGAGACATTGATCCCGTCGTAACGACACATCGCGTCACGCATCTGGAAAGACGGGCGGCGAAGATCGTCCGGCAATAAAAAATCAGGCCGCAAGGCCACGGTGAGGAGAACATGAGCAAACTTGAAACCCTGAACCGGTGGGTGGACGACGTCGTTCGCCTGACGCAACCGGATAACGTGCATTGGTGCGACGGATCGGAAGCCGAATACGATGCGCTCGTCGAGAAAATGCTGGCGAGCGGCGACTTGATCGAACTGGATCCACGCACGCATCCGAATTGCTATCTGCACCACTCGAATGTTTCCGACGTCGCCCGCGTAGAACATCTCACGTTCATCTGCACCACGAACAAAGACGACGCCGGTCCAAACAACAACTGGATGGACCCGACCGATGCGCACGCGAAAATCGATGCGTTGTTCGCCGGCTGTATGAAGGGCCGGACGATGTATGTGATTCCGTATTGCATGGGCCCGATCGGATCACCGTTGTCACGCTGTGGCGTCGAGATCACCGACAGTCCGTACGTCGTCGCCAACATGCGCATCATGACGCGCATGGGCGATGCCGCACTCGCGCGCATCGAGCGCGACCGGAAATTCGTGAAAGGTCTGCACTCGATCGGCGAGCTCGATCCGCACAAACGTTTCATCCTGCATTTTCCGGAAGAGCTTACGATCAAATCGATCGGCTCCGGTTATGGCGGCAACGCGTTGCTCGGCAAGAAATGCCATGCGCTGCGTATCGGTTCGTATCAGGCGCGACAGGAAGGCTGGCTTGCCGAACACATGCTCATCGTCGGCATCCAAAATCCGAAAGGTGAAACGCGCTACATCGCCGCGGCGTTTCCGTCGGCCTGCGGGAAAACCAATCTGGCCATGCTGATTCCGCCGGAGTCGTATGCCAAAAGCGGTTGGAAAGTCTGGACGGTCGGCGATGACATTTGCTGGATGACTCCCGGTGAGGATGGACGTCTGTGGGCGATCAATCCCGAAGCCGGTTATTTCGGCGTCGCGCCGGGTACCAGCGAAAAGACGAATCCGAATGCGCTCGCGATGCTCAATCATGACGCGATTTTTACGAATGTTGCCACCACTGCCGCCGGCGAACCGTGGTGGGAAGGCCTGCCAGGAACGCCGGCGAAAGATTGGCAAGGCCGCGATTATTCGCCCGGCAGCGGACCGGCCGCGCATCCCAATTCGCGATTCACGGTCTTGGCGCGGCAATGTCCGAGCTGGTCGCCGCACGCCGAAGATCCGCAAGGCGTTCCGATTTCCGCGATCGTCTTCGGCGGTCGCCGCGAACATCTCGTGCCGCTGGTTTTCGAGGCGCGTGATTGGTTACAAGGCGTGCTCGTCGGTGCGGCGATGGGATCGGAAACAACGGCGGCGGCGACGGGCGCCGTCGGCGTTCTGCGCCGCGACTCCATGGCGATGAAACCCTTCTGCGGCTACAACTTCGCGGATTATTTTTCGCATTGGTTATCGTTCGACAAACCCGGCGCGCAGTTGCCGAAGATTTTTCACGTGAACTGGTTTCGTAAAAGCGCGGATGGAAAGTTCTTGTGGCCCGGATTTGGCGACAACATGCGCGTCCTCGAATGGATACTTGGACGATGCGACGGAACCGAAGGCGCGGAAGAAACGCCGATCGGTTTCGTACCGCGCGCCGGCGATTTGAATTTGAGTGGGCTCGAAATTCCGCATTCGAACATCGACTCGTTGCTGCATATCGATACCGATGGCTGGATCGACGAGTACGAAAGTATCGGCGAATATTTGGCGTCGTTTGGAGCGCGGATGCCAGCCGCGTTGATTCGAGAGCGGCAGCGCATTTCCGCACTATTGGCGGAGGAAGAAATCGGCGCAGAAGTTGTAGGAACTCCGTAGCCCAACTGGCTCGCAGAAGGTTGCGAAGATGGTGACCCGCGAGCAGGATGCCGCGGTTCGCCGCCGGCACAGGGATGTGCCGTCGGCGAACAGAAGCCTACGCGAACAACAAAGCGTTTTCTTTGGTAACTTTCTTTGACGCTTATCAAAGAAAGTTACCCGCTCGCGCAGCGAGTGGAAGCTCTTGCTTCTCACGTTTAAGCGTAAAGCGTTTCACTCGACTTCGTCGAACGGCGCACATCCTGTGCGCCCTCTCGGTTTCGGCGGGTTTTATGCTTTTTGTTCTTAAACCTTTTAGTTGGACTTACCATCTAAGGCGACAAATGGATGGCGCCGTTCTCACTGTGAATATGCCCCTAATCGAGCGGGATACTGAAAATACGGTGTCCGCGCTGGTGCGGCGGGCGGTCGCGGGTGAAACGCGGGCGTTCGAAACGCTGTATCGCGACAATGTCGGACGGATGTACGGAACGATTTTAAGGCTGGTCGGCATGGATCGCGGTCGTGCGGAAGAATTGACGCAGGAAGCGTTCGTTCGCGCCTGGCAGAAGCTTTCCAGTTTTCGACATGAATCCGCATTTTCGACGTGGTTGCATCGTCTGGGTGTGAATACGGCGTTGATGGATTTGCGCGGTCGACGCGAAACGGAATCGGTGGATGCGGAAGTTCTGGAAAACACCGCCGGCGATGTGCCGTTTTGCGCGGCTGAGCGCGGTGATCTGGAACGCGCCGTTGCCGCCTTGCCGCCGCGCGCTCGCGCCGTGCTCGTGCTGCACGACGTGGAAGGCTGGAAGCACGAAGAAATATCGAACGAACTGGGCATGGCCATCGGTTCGTCGAAGGCACAATTGCATCGCGCCCGCGGCTTGTTGCGGCGGACGCTGACGGATCGCGATAGCGATTCAAAAAACGGAAAGTGACGAGGTGAGTCATGAGTGAATTCGAATGGCGCAGCGAAATGCGCAAACTGGGCGGACCGGTCGAACCGGTGCGCGATCTGTGGCCGTCGATCGAATCGCGAATCGCCGCGCTGCCGAATCGACGCAGCGCGCGTCCGTTCGGTTTCTCGATCGCAGCAGCGGTATTGGTCGCGTGCGGCGCGCTGGTGTTTGCTTGGCAACTGCGTGACTCGACGCCGGGGCCTGTGCCGATGGTTGCATCCACGACGAACATTACGCCCAAGCACAAGCGCATCGATGCCGATGTCGTGCAACCGGCGCATCCAGCACTCGCGGCGGCGGCGCTCGATCTGGACGACGCGAGCGCCACTATTCAGGAGGCTTTAGAGCAACGGCCGGACGCCGTATTCCTCGTCGGCTTGCTCAATCGCACCAACGGCCAGCGCTTGCGGTTGATCAAACAGTCGTACGCGGGTTGACCGAACGCAAACAGGGCGGAGAAGAAAATGAAAATGTATACATTGTGTGCGGCGATTTCGATGGCGCTGCTCGGATCGAGCGCTTACGCTGCCGAAGCGGACAAGATCGAAGCGCATTCCATCGTCGCCGACGGCGGCATGTCGAAAGAAATGCACGAAACGTGGAATGTCGCTGCGGATGCGCGAATCGAAATCGATAACGTGCGCGGCACGGTGACGATTACGACCTGGGACAAAAACGTTGCCGATTTGAATGGATCGCTCGGGTCCGATTCCAAACTCGAGATTTCCGGCGATGCGGCTCACCTCGTCCTGAAAGTGCAGGGTACGAAAAGCGGCTGGAACGGCAACGGTCCGAATAGCGACAGTGATCTGGTCTTGCGCGTTCCGCACACCGCAGCGCTGGATGTCGGTGTGGTAAGCGCCGATGCCAAAGTCAGCGGCGCTGGCGGCAAGACGCTGGAAATCGCCAGCGTCAGCGGCGGCGTGACGGTGAACAGTGGCGCGCCGGATGTCGACGTCAACAGCGTCAGCGGCGACGTGGCTTTCGACGCTGCCGCGAACACGCCGATGACGCGTGCACATCTGCAGACGGTGAGCGGCAACATTAAAGCCAAAGGGTTGAGCGGGCGCGTGAAAGTCGAAACGGTTTCCGGCGATATGATCGTGGATGCCGGACAGATTCAAGACCTGGAAGCCGGGACTGTTTCCGGCGACGCGAACCTGACGATCACGCCAGCGCCGCATGCGAGCATCAAACTCGAATCGATGAGCGGCGATTTGCGTTTGCATCTTCCCGCATCGCTTTCCGCGCACATCGAAGCCACGACGTTCAGCGGTGGAATCGACAGCGATTTTGGCAAGGTCCAGGAAAAACAAATGGGGCCGGGCAGCAGTCTCGATGCGCAGGCGGGCAGCGGCGATGCGAAGATCAGCGCGCAGTCCTTCAGTGGGGATATCCAACTGCGCAAGCAATAATTCTGATCAGCGCGATTCGAATAGAGATTCCAGTTGCGGGATGAACGGTGCGTAGTCGCGCCACCGACCGACAGACCGGGTGTAGACCGGCTGACGCGCTTGCCAGACACTCGCCGTCGTCAATGGCTGTTCCGTCGATGCGCCGAGGTTGTTGAGTCCGGCATCGATGGACAGAAAAGCGGCGAGGCGATCCGCGTGATCGTCCATATCGTTCACGACGTTTTCGTAAACAACCTCGAGCATGTGTGATGCGAACTGCGAACTCCATCGTTCCATGAACCGGCGATGGTCGTCGTTTACTTGCGCGATGTCGGCAAAATCGTAGGCGAATCCCAGGTCGTCGTGTGCAAAATGCTGCATCCAGATCGAGAGCGCCGTATCGCGCGCATCGCGTCGGCAGTGGATAAAACGCGCGTCCGGAAATAGCGCGAGAATAAAATCCACGTACGCGAAGTTGAGCGGATTCTTATCGACATACCAGCGCGCCGGCGTGTCGTCGCGGCGCATCTGGATTTCGATGAGTTGTGCGCACGCACGCAATGCCCCCGGGTCATTAAGTCGACCTGCTTCGGCGAGTTGCGCATAGATGGCGGGAATCCAATTCAGCTCGCCGCGATCGCGGACATCGGCGCTGCGCGCTAAGAGCGTCGAGACCAACGTCGTTCCCGTGCGCGGCATGCCGATGATGAACACCGGTGTGAAACGTGTTGTCGATGGCGCGGAAGGAAACTTGTCTCGCGCGCGTCGTTCGACGAATGTGCGCCACGCATCGCGCGTCCACGGCGATGTTTTTTTCGCCAGTGAGTTGGCCGCCGTCAACGTGGCTGAGGCGCGGTGAAATTCGCCGATGTCGTCGTATGCTTTGCCGAGCGCGAAACCGGCGCAGATTCTCGTTACCTCATGGGTCTTCGGATTGTCGATGACCGAAGCAAATCGTGTGAAATCGGTTTCCGACGCATCTCGATAACGCTGGCAATGACTGAGTCGCAGCCAAGACGCACTTTGATTGATATCCAGCGTGACCGCCGCGTCGAGCGCCTCGCGTGCGTCGTCGAATTTTCCCAACGCGAGTGCAACTTCGCCTGCCCGCGCCGCAATTCGCGCGTCGCGCGGCCAGCGCTGCAACGCTGTGCGAATAGCATCGTTGGCTAATTCGAAAGATGAGCATTCGATCAGAAAACCGATTGCGCTAAGCGTGGCGTCGGCATCGGGCTTCGCGTTGCCGCACCACACCGAAACGACGGTCGACGCGGCATTCGTACGACCTTGCTCGCGCAACATGAAGGCGAGCGAATAGGTGGCGTCGCGGTGGGTCGGGGCGGCGGCGATCACGCCGCGAAGCTCCTTCTCAGCCGCCGCGAAGTGACCGGACATGCGCAGCGCATTGCCGTTTTGGTAACGCGATTCGATCGATCGCGCATCGATTTTCATGTCGGTCAATAGCCGGCCGGCACGTATTTGAAGCGTTGCATTTGTTCGCGATGACGATCGACGACGCGCTGGATTTGCTCGCGCGAAAGTACCTCGCGCCATTGATTGACACGGCCGGATCGAAAAAATCGTTTGCCCGCGATCGGAACCTCGACGAATCCGTCACGGCGCTCCATGGCCGACAGCGACGAGAAACTCGAATGTTCGATCGCGCGCTCCATGCGAGCCCGATCGCGATCCGCGCCGACCAGTTTGGCGATGCGGCCGAAGGTCTTCGATGGTTTTTCGATCAAGTCCTCGTAACGGACAATCACGACTTGCGCACTTTCCACGTCGGCCCAGCTTTTGACATGCGTCGACCACGATCCCAAATATTCGGACACGAACAACGGGGAATTCTCGGTGATGGCACGGTCGTCACCGAGCAATTCAATCGCGCGATCGATATCGATGCCGAAATGATGCGACATGCTGATGACGACATCGAGTGGATTTCGAACGACGTAAATCGCGCCGGCGGCGTAAGCCGGCGTCAAAAACGGCGTGTCGTTGTGCATGCCCCACATCGTGTGCGTCTTGACGAGCACCGTTCGCGGCGACGAGGCGGAAAGCGCCGCATGCACACGCGGACGCAGCGCGACGATTTCGTCGAAATTCAGTTCAGTGCTGGGGCGGCCTGCCACCTGCGAGAAAAGTTCGGGATCGGCTTCGAGTTTGCCGAAGTTGGGCAATTCTGCGAGAGGCACCGAGACGGGTCGGTTTGCGATGACATTGGCCAGGAATGCACGAATCCACGTGTTGCCGGATTTGGGGTACGAGGCGAGCCAAACGATGTTTCCCATTACGCGCGCATTCTCCGAGGACTATTTGGCCTACCAGTTGCGTTCTATTTTAGCCGAACGCGCAGATCACGACGCTGCGAAGGGAGGCAGCGACAGCGCGCTGCGTAGCGGATCCAGCAGCGCGCCGTAATCGTGAGCACGTGCGGTGTCATTGCGTAACGGCTGACGAACTTGGGCCGCGCTGGGCGTATGCACGCCGCGCCGGTTTTCATAGAAGCGCAGACAGGCTTCTTCGAATGGCAGTTCGCAGAACGCGAGCAACTCGCGAATTTTCGTTTCGGGATCGGCGACGAGTGCTTCGTAACTGTTCTCGTAGACGCGATCGGGATAGAGCGCGTGCCAGCGTGTGGCGGCGCGGTCGAAGTCGCGCCATCGCGCGGCGAGATCGGAGAACGTGCGCGTGTATTCGTTGTTGACCAGACGTTGCCGGTAGCAGGAAAAGCAGGTTTCCAGCGGATCGCGGCGGCCGATCACGATGCGCGCTCGCGGCAACATCGCGCGGATCGCGCCGACGTACAACCAGTTGCCCGGCAGTTTGTCGGTGAAGCGCGGGCGGTGCTCACGCCAGCGCGCGGTTCGTTCGAGATAGCGCCGTCCGAGGCGTTCCCAATCGGTAGCGTCGAGTTCGCGAACGAACTCCGGGAAGGGTTTGCGGCGACGCTGTGCTTCTTCGGTGAGGACGATGGGAAGATCGGCCAATTCTCCAGCGCCGTCGACGTGCGAATGCGATGCGAGAACCTGCTCGATCAGCGTCGATCCCGATCGCGGCATGCTGACGATGAAAATGACGTCGTGCCCGATGTCGGCCGTCGCGCGTGCGGTCGGCGCTGCGAACACGTTCAAAATCGAATCGATTTGTGCCGAATAGGCTGCGGCGTTCCAGCGTGTGCGTTGGCGCGCTCGCGCATTGCCGCGTTGCAGGGCGGCCATCGACTCGGCGAATTGTCGGCGCTCGTCGAAGGCTTTCGCCAGCGCGAACTCCATCGCGACGATATCGTCTTCGCCGGCGGCGGGATTGCGTAATGCTTTGCGCAATCGCTCAACGTCGTCGTCGCTGAACGTTTTGTTTTTTATGTCGGCCAATCCCCACCAGGCCATGCCTGCATAGGGCTGCCGCACGAGTGCGGCGCGATATTCGGCGACGGCGTCATCGAACCGTGCATCGGCGCGAAACATGTCACCGAGCATGGCGTGTGCGCTGATGGCGACGTCGGGTGACAAACTCAAAGCGCGACGCAACGCGGCGGCGGATTCGTCCACGCGCATGCATCGCATCAGGGCGAGACCGAGGTTGTACCAAGCCGATGCGAGTGACGGATCAATCGCGCACGCTTGCTCGAGCGTCGCGATCGCGTCATCGTATTGCGCCGTTTCGATGAACGCCGAACCCAGCGTGCTCAAATACAACGCATCGTGCGGACGCAATCCGATCGCCGCACGCAGCGTTGCGATGGCGGTTTCATAGTCGCCGCGCAAACGCTGAACGCCGGCGTGCAGTCTCAATATTTCCGGATGGTGAGGATAGAGTGCGAGAAGGCCGATGACGTGCCGTTCGGCGTCTTCGGTGCGGCCGCGATCCAATGCCTGCGCCGCCGCCACGACGCTGCCGATGGCCTGTTGCGACAAGCCATACAGTCGCGATTCCGGCGGCAATTGCGCAGCAGTCTTCATGCGCAACGCATGCGCGGTGCATGCGCGAGACGATCGAAGTATCGTCGGCTCATCAAAACATCAGATAGGTCGAGACGATGTATTTATCGTTCGACAACGGCGGACGTCCGGCGTGCTGATACATCCAGTACGGCGGGAACATGAGCAAGCGCCCCGCGCGTGGGGCGACCTTGATGCCTAAATCCACGAATTCGGTTTCGCCACCATCGGTGACATCGTTCAGATACCAGAGAAAGACGAGGTAACGCGCGCTCTTCTGTTGATACGAATCGAAGTGTGGCTCGAAGTTTTCATCGGTACCGGCGCGATAGCGCTTGATGCGGATGTCGTCGATCGTGATGCTATTGGGTATGGCGATCGTAAGCGGCAATTGCTTGTTGTATTCGGCGAGATATTTATCGATCTGCGCGTGAAAAAATCCTAGAAACGCCGTATCGGCGAAGCGTGTCACGTTCATCTCGACCCACGCGCTGTTGTCGAGGCCGGCCTGATGTCCACGGCCGTGCGGGGACTGCAGGTGTTTGGAGCTCTCGAAGGCCTGGACCATCTGCGCGCAGAAATCCGCCGGCAACGCGTTGTCGTAGAAACGCACATAACTGCGCACATCGAAAATCGTTGGCTGGCCGGATTCAGACATGTCGAGTCCCACCTTTATGCCGATTCGGAAAACGGCGCGATGCCCAACGCGGCGCGCAGCGGATCGAGCAACGAGCCGTAGCGATGCGCACGCGCCGTATCGCGACGAAGCGGCTCGCGCACTTGCGTGGCGCTCGGGGTGTGCACGTTGCGCTTGGCTTTGTGGAATTCCAGACACGCCGGTTCGAACGGCAATCCGCAAAACGATAAGAGCTCGCGAATTTTCGTTTCAGGGTCGGCGACGAGATCTTCGTAAATACTTTCGTAGACGTGCGTGGGATGAAGCGCGTGCCAGAACGTTACGGCGCGATCGAAATCGCGCCAGGCGGCGCCCAGATCCTGGAACGTGCGCGTGTATTCGCTGTGCGCCAACCGTTGCCGATAGCAGGACAGGCATGTCTCCAACGGATCGCGGCGCGCGAGGATGACGTGTGCGCCCGGCAGCATGGCGCGGATGACGCCGACGTAATGCCAGTTGCTGGGCATTTTGTCGGTGAAGCACGGTCTGCCACTGCGCCACTGGGTGGTCCGTTCGAGGTACCGGCGGCCCATGCGTTCCCAATCGTGCGGCGTCAGGTCGGATACGAAATCCGGAAACGGCTTGCCCAATCGTTGCGACTCTTCCATCAGTACGCTGGGCAAATCCGACACTTCGCCGCCGCCGTCGACTTGCGAATGTGCGGCGAGCACTTGCTCGGTCAATGTCGAACCGGAGCGCGGCATGCTGGCGACGAAAATCGCCTCGCGACCCAGCGCGGAGTCGGGCGCGCCAACCGGCGGCGGACTGAAGGCTTTTAGAATAGCGTCGATATGCGCGCTATACGCCGCCGCATCCCAACGTTTGAGCGCGCGGATTCGTGCGTGTGCTTTTTCCAGCGCAGCGAGCGATTCGGCGTAATGTCCGCGATCATCGAGCGCGCGCGCCAATGCGAAACCCATCGCCGACAAATCGTCTTCGCTGGTGCCTGGCAGTTGCATCGCCTCGCGCAATCGCGCGACGTCGTCGTCGGCCAGCCGCTGCGTCTTGATTTCGGCCAAGCCCCACCACGCCATGCCGGCATTTTTTTGCATGGCGATAACGGCACGATATTCCGCGATGGCGTCGTCGACTCGATTCTCCGCGCGAAAAATATCGCCGAGAATCACGCGCGCATTGATGGATTGGTCGGGCGCTTGTGACACGGCGTTGCGGAGCGCTGCCGTCGCCTCATCCACGCGCATGCAGCGTATATAGGCGAGGCCTAAGTTGTACCACGCGGTGGTGTAGTGAGAATCCAATTCGCACGCGCGACGAAGCGCGTCGATCGCGTCGTCGTAACGCGCCGATTCGAGCAGCGCCGAGCCGAGCGAACTCCAGTACGCGGCGTCGTTCGGCCACAGTGCGATGGCTCGTTCCATGATCGCGATGGCGTCCTGGAAATTGCCGCGAAGGCTCTGCAGGCCGGCGAACATGCGCAGAACTTCCGGGTGATTCGGATAGACCGAGAGCAATCCGCTCAATCGCTGTTCGGCCGTGAGGATGTGGCCAAGACTGAGGGCTTGCGCGGCACTGCCCAGTCGGCGTGCCGCATTCGGCGATAAGCCTTCCAGGCGCGGATCACGCACGGCGGGTGAGTTCATGGCAGCGGCGGCCGCTTCACTCACGATAGCCCCAGTGATGCATGATCGGTTGCAGGATGGGCAACACCGGCTCGAAATACTCGTAGTAGCGACGCCAACGGTCGACGGCTTTCTTGTTCGGCGGTTCTACCACTTGCGTGTAGCTCGGCGTGGAAATAAAACCTTTGTCGCGGGCGTGTTGATCGAAGCGTGCCAGCGGAGCGGCGTCGTCGAGTTCCAAAAAATTGCCGATGCGCTGTATGTTGCCGGGAAAATCGTCGAGCAAATCTTCGTAACGCGAATGAATCACGTGCGGTTTGAGCATGTCGGCGTGGTAAATCCAGGAATCCATCGCGCTTACATACCCTTTCGCCAATCGCTCCAGACTCGAACAAAGAACCGCAAACGAATTGGACGTAAAATATTGCATGTAGTTGGATAGGATCACGTCGCAAGGATGCCGCAACGCCAAGATGATTGGCGCATTCGGAAAAAGGCGGTTGATCAGCGGCAGACGCAGCATGTGCAGCGGATTCTTGTCGACCAGGCGCTGACCTTGCTCGCGTGGCGCAACTCTAGCCGTCAGGTCCCAGTACACGCGGCGCAGCTCCTCGCATTGTTCGGCGGTGAGTTTGCCAAGATCCTTTGGGTATTCGATGCCGAAATGGCTGAGATGGTCGACGAGATTGCTCAAGAACGCGCGCTCGTCCATCGATTGCAGAGCGGGGTGCGCGTCGAGCATCTGTTCCAGCATCGTCGTACCCGAACGTGGAAATCCGACGACGAAGATGGGCGACTCAAGCATCGATGGCGCCGAAAAATCCTTCCATTGCGCATGCGCGGCGGGGTCGAGGCGAAGCGTCGACACGTACAACGGCGGCGCATCGGGCTTGAGCAGTTCCGGCACGGCTTGGCGGGCCAGCGTCAGTTGTCGCGCATGCGCTTCGGCCAATGCGCTCATCGCCGCATCGACATTGCCTTCTTTGTCGTACATTTTCGCAACCGACGCAAACAGATCGCCCACTCGCCAAGGCATCGTTTTCGATCCTGAGGAGTGCTCGGAAGCGGAGATCAGGCGTTCGAGCAGCGCGCGAGCGCGGGCCGGATCTTTTTCGCGCAGGGCAAACGTAGCGTTTGCGCTGATGACATCGTACTGCAATTTGGGATCGTCGATCGATTCAGGCGGGGGTAGTTTTTTCAGTAGCGCCTGCGCGTCATCCAAACGGTTGATGCGTTCGTAGAGGTAAACGAGATTCGCTATAGCTCGCAAGTTGTTCGGATTTGCGCGAAGCAGGCTCTCGAATATCCGTGCGCCGTCGTCCGCATTTCCCGCAGAAACCATCAGACTCGCGAGACTGAGGGTCAATTCTTCTGACAAATCATTCCATCGGCGCCAAGGTGCGATAAGTTGCTCGGCGAGTGGGCGGTTATCAAGCGCGATGCATGTTTGCGCTGCGTAGATGCGCGCTTCAGGCGAGTCCGGATCGAGTTGATGGGCCGCGAGAAACGTATCTCTGGCTTCGGGAAATTTCCCGCTTTCAAGTAGCAGATAACCCAGATTAACCTGAGCGCCATAAAAAGTGGGTTCGAGATCGACGGCTTTCTGGTAGGCCTCTTCGGCTTCGCGAAGTTCACCGGCATCCCGCAATGCGGTGCCTAAATTGCTCCAATAGATCGCAGATTGCGGAACGAGCCGAGTCAGCTCACGACAAACAGACACTGCGTCTGCCGGTCGATCTTGCTGCATCAAGCTCATGCTAAGGAGGATCAAGCCATCCAGATTGGCGGGCTGATCGATCAGAAAGTCACGCGCCAAGCGTTCGGCGTCTTGCGGACGGCCAAGCTGTAACGCAGCGACGATGGATTCGATCGTTGAAGTAGCGACGGATTGCACGACTGGGGCGGGAAGATAACTACGCGACGGCGCAGTTTATCACACGGCTCCGAACGTCCTAGGCCGGTCGCCAGGCGAAAAAAAACCGCGCGGTGATTAGCCGCGCGGTTTGACG
>CAZZWP010000053.1:0-9121 GCA_964657965.1 uncultured Rudaea sp.
CGCGTGGATATCGGCGTCGTCGGCGAGCGTCGTCGGCACCACTTTCGAATGCGCGTCGGCCATCACGCGCGCCATGTTGCGGCGTACGCCTTTCACCTGATCGGGCTGCCCGAAAACGGCATCGTGTTTCGGTGGCGACGTTCGCATCGGTTGGCCCGATGCGGAAACCGCAGTGCGCGCGGACCCCTGCGGCGGCAGCGATGTCGACGTCTGCAGCGTCGGCGCGGGCGTTGCACCGACGCGCGCCGTTCCTTTTTCGGCCGCCAGCTTCACATCATTCATCGTGACGACGCGATCGGCACCCGTCGGTATAACTTTAGATAAATCCACATTTAACTTTTTGGCGAACGCGCGCACGGCGGGAACCGCTTTCACGCCGCCCACGGCAACGGCTTGTTCGCTGACGACGCGATCGCTCGACTCCACAGCGCCGACGACGGTGCCGGTGTCAGCACGCGGTTTTTTTTCGTTGGTGGAAATCTCGCCGCCATTTTCGGATGCGATCACTTTCTTCGGATCATCCGGCGCAGGCGAACCGGGACCTTTCGCAGGCGCCGCTTTCGGTGCGTGCTGATGGCCGGTCGATTCGGCCTCCGCACGTTGCGGCGCGTTGGGATCGAGTTCGATATCGATCAACGCCGCGCCGGTATCGATGACGTCACCCGCGTTGCCGTGAAGCTTCGTCACTTTGCCCGAATACGGTGAGGGGACTTCGACGACAGCCTTTGCCGTTTCCATTGAAACGAGCGGCGCGTCGAGCTTGATCGTATCGCCCGGTTTCACGAACCACTCGACGACGGTGGCGTCCGGCAATCCTTCGCCCAAATCGGGCAGGTGAAATGTTTTTGTCGTGGCCATCGGAATTCCTAAAAAACGAGCCGCAGACCGGCGAAACGCCATGTCATAGCGAAGCGTCCATCGTCCGCTTCACGGCATCGACGACGCGCTGCACGCTCGGCATATATTTCATCTCGAGCCTGAATAGCGGCGTGTGCACATCGTACCCCGCGACGCGCTCGACGGGCGCAACCAGATCGTACATGGCATGCTGCGCCAGACGCGCGGCGATCTCCGCGCCGAAGCCGGCCGTGATCGGTGCTTCGTGGACGATCACGCAGCGTCTTGTTTTGCGGACGGATTCGTGGATCGTATCGAAATCGAGCGGCTTGAGCGTGGCGACGTCGATCACTTCGGCGCTGATATTTTCCGTCGCCAGCGCATCGGCGGCTTCGAGACACTCCTTCACCTGCGCGCCCCACGTGACGAGCGTGACATCGCTGCCGTCGCGCAAAACAAAACACACGTCCAGCGGCAACGCTTCACCGTCGTCCGGCACTTCTTCTTTGTACTGGCGATAAATGCGTTTCGGTTCGTAGAAAATCACCGGATCGGGATCGCGAATCGCGGCGAGTAGCAATCCATATGCACGCCCGGGCGATGACGGAAGCACGACACGCAGCCCGGGTATATTTGTGAACAATGCCTCATTTGCCTCGGAGTGATGCTCCGGCGCGCGAATGCCGCCGCCCCATGGCGCACGGAAGACGGCGGGGCATGTGAGGCGCCCTCGCGTGCGATGCCGCATCCGAGCCGCGTGGCAGGCGATCTGCTCCATCATCGCGTAAATGAATCCCTCGAACTGCGCTTCGGCGACGGGTTTCATGCCTTGCGCGGCGAGGCCGACGGTCAAACCGGCGATCGTGGTTTCGTCGAGCGGCGTGTCGATAACACGTATCTCGCCGAACTTTTCCTGCAATCCGACCGTCGCACGAAACACGCCGCCGTTCACGCCCACATCCTCGCCAAGCACGACGACGGACGGATCGTGTTGCATTTCCCACGCGAGCGCCTGCGTCACCGCTTCGATGAGTGTGATCTGTGCCATCGTGTCAGACCTTCCCGTCGAGCGCGACGGCCGCTGCGCGTTGCTGTTGCAAATCGGGCGGTAATTCGGCGTAGGTGAAATCGAACATCGCGCCGGTCGGTTGTGATTTCGTTTCGAGATACGCGTTCACTTCCGCATCGACTTTCGCGCCGCATTCTGTTTTCCAGGCGTCTTCTTCCTTGTCACTCCATGCTTTCTGCCCGACCAGATAATTGCGCAAACGTTTCAGCGGTTCGCGGTGCCACGCGTCTTTCACTTCCGCCTCGGATCGATAACGTCGCGCGTCGTCGGCGGTGGTGTGGTCGGACAATCGATATGTGACCGCTTCGATGAGCGATCCGCCGTGCCCGTGCCGTGCGCGCTTGATGGCGTGATCGAGTGCCGCACGCATGGCGATGATGTCGTTGCCGTCCACTTGTATACTTTCGATGCCGGCGGCGATGCCTTTTTGCGCGAGCGTTTTTGCCCCGGTCTGCGCCTTGCGCGGAACCGAGATCGCGTATTGATTGTTGACGATCACGCACACGAACGGCAGCGTCATCGCGCCGGTGACGTTGATCGCGCCGTAAAAATCGCCTTTCGATGTGCCGCCGTCACCGACGACGGCGACCGCGACACGCGGTTCCTTGCGAATCTTGAATGCGAGCGCGGCACCGGCCGCATGCAGCGCTTGTGTCGCGATCGGCACGGACCACGCAAAATCATGTTGCGGTCCGGAAAAATTATTGCCGCGCTCGTCGCCACCCCAATACAACAGAATCTCCCGCGGCTTCACTCCGCGATAAAGTTGCGCGCCGTATTCGCGATACATCGGCGCGAACACATCGTCCTCCTGCATGGCCGATCCGATGGCCACATGCGCCGCTTCGTGACCGAGGCAGGACGCGTACGTGCCGAGTTTTCCCGTGCGCTGCAACGCGATGGCCTTGCCATCGAACACGCGCACGAAGCTCATCACTTTGTAGAGTTCGACGAGCTGTTTTAAGTCTTTGGCGACGTCAGGCAAATCGTCGCGGACGAGTTTTCCTTCCGCATCCAGGTATTGCAGATAGTCGATTTCGAAGGTGGCGACGACGGACACGCGGTGCTCCAGGAAGCGGGGCGCTAGTAAACCCGGCGACGATGACATTGGCAAGGCGTGCCGCAATAAAACGCACGCACGCCGTGGCGATGGCGGACATTAGTCCGTACCATGCCGGATTGCCGACATAACGCTATTCCAACATGACCACGTCCAATCAACGCGAGTTCGAAGCGGGCATCGAAACCGATCTGCGCGATCGGCTGGAATACGGCGGCTATCTGCGGCTGGACCTGTTGCTGGCGGCGCAGAGACCGTTGTCGAATCCGCCGCATCACGACGAGATGCTGTTCATCATCCAACATCAGGTGGCCGAGCTGTGGATGAAGCTGGTCGTGCACGAACTGCGCGCGGCACTTTTGCATCTGCGCCGCGACGACGTGGACACGTGCCTGAAAATTCTCGCGCGCGTGAAGCACATCCAGCGCCAGTTGTTCGAGCAGTGGGCGGTGCTGGAAACGTTGACGCCGAGCGAGTACATCCAGTTTCGACAGGTGCTGGGGCCGTCGTCGGGATTTCAATCGCTGCAATATCGATTGATCGAATTTCTGCTCGGCAACAAGCATGCGCGCATGCTCGCGGTGTTCGCGCACAATCCCGCGCAGCAGGCGGAATTGCGCGAAGCGCTGGAAGCGCCGAGTTTGTACGACGAATTCCTGATGTATCTGGCGCGCGCCGGACACGCGATTCCGGCGTCGTGTCTGGAGCGCGACTGGACGCAACCGCATCAAGACACGCCCGCGCTGATTCCGGCGTTGCGTCGCATCTACGAAAATCCGGAAAAATTCTGGGCCGAATATCACCTGTGCGAGCAGATGGTCGACGTGGAGGAAAGTTTCCAGCTCTGGCGTTTCCGTCACATGAAAACGGTCGAGCGCATCATCGGCTACAAGCGCGGCACGGGCGGTTCGTCCGGCGTGTCGTTCCTGCGCAAGGCGCTGGATTTGACGTTCTTCCCGGAGCTGCTGGAAGTACGTACCGTCATCGGAACCGGTTAACGCGTTTCGTCTTACAATAAGCGTTCTGGGCGCGTATGCGCCGTGGCATGGACGGAGTCAGCCATGAATGCACAACTCAATACCGGCATGCAGCCGGTGCAGTTCGAAAATCCGATGGGTGTCGATGGATTTCAATTCGTCGAATTCGCCGCGCCGGACGCGAAACTGCTGCACGACAACTTCAGGAAAATGGGATTCGTCGCCGTCGCCAAACACAAGACGCGCGCGATCACCGTTTATCGTCAGGGCGCGTGCGACTTTCTCGTCAACGAGGAACCGGATTCGTTCGCCGCCGATTTCGCGAAGGAGCATGGCCCATCGGCGTGCGGGTTCGCGATTCGCGTGAGCAAACCCGCCGAATGGGCGTGCGAACAGGCAGTGCAGAACGGCGGCGAGAAAATCGAACACAAGGCCTCGACGAAAGCCGTCGCCGCGCCGGTGATCAAAGGCATCGGCGATTGCATGCTGTATCTCGTCGACCGCTACGGCACGAAAGGCAGCATCTACGACAACGATTACGAATGGATCGTCAATGACCGTAACCCGAAAGGTTTCGGACTCACGTTCATCGATCATCTCACGCACAATCTTTTCTTCGGCAATATGGCGAAGTGGGCGGGCTATTACGAACGCCTGTTCAATTTCCGCGAGATTCGCTATTTCGACATCAAGGGCGCCAAGACAGGACTCGTCTCCAAAGCGATGACGGCGCCGGACGGCATGGTGCGTATCCCGCTCAACGAATCGTCCGATCCGAAAAGCCAGATCAACGAATACCTCGACGAATACAAAGGCGAGGGCATCCAGCACATCGCGTGCTTCACCGACGATATTTACGAAACGATCGAAGCGATGCGTGCGCAGGATGTGCAATTTCTCGATACGCCGAACGCGTATTACGAAATCGTCGACGAACGCATTCCGAATCACGGCGAAGACGTCGCGCGGATGAAGAAAAACAAAATTCTCATCGACGCCGACACAGAAACCAAAAAGAAATTGCTGCTGCAGATTTTCACGCAAAACATGTTCGGTCCGATTTTCTTCGAGATCATCCAGCGCAAAGGCAATCTCGGATTCGGCGAAGGCAATTTCCAGGCGCTGTTCGAATCGATCGAACGCGAGCAGATGAAGCGCGGCGTGCTCTGACTTTATGAACGCCGTCAGTGACAACGTCGTTCCGTTGCGCGAATTCACGCCGGTCAAGCCGGATCGCGATCGCTACATGTCCGGCTTCGGCAACGAGTTTGCCACCGAAGCCGTGCGCGATGCGTTGCCGCACGGACAGAATTCGCCGCAGCACAGCGCGCTGGGTCTTTACACGGAACAACTGTCCGGCACGGCGTTTACGGCGCCGCGTCACGTCAACCGGCGCAGTTGGCTTTACCGCATTCGTCCGGCGGCGATGCATCATCCGTTCGAGAAGTCGCAAAGTACACATTTCCACAATGATTTCGACGACGCGGACGCCACGCCGAATCAATTGCGTTGGGATCCACTGACGATTCCGGAAACGCCGACGGATTTCGTCGACGGCCTGTTCACGATGGCGGGCAATGGCAGCGCCGCAATGCAGAGCGGGTGCGGGATTCACGTATTTGCGGCAAACAGTCCGATGCACGGCCGGTTTTTTTACAACGCCGACGCGGAAATGATCATCGTTCCGCAACTCGGACGTTTGCGTATCGGCACGGAGCTCGGCGTAATCGAAGTGGAGCCGCAGGAAATCGCCGTGATTCCGCGCGGCGTGCGTTTTCGCGTCGAATTGCCGGATGGACAAGCGCGCGGCTATGTCGCGGAAAATTTCGGGGCGATCTTGCGCTTGCCGGAACTCGGTCCGATCGGCTCGAATGGCTTGGCGAACGCACGTGATTTCCTTACGCCCGTCGCATCGTTCGAAGAAGCGGACGGTGAATTCGAACTCGTCGCCAAATTCCAGGGCAACTTGTGGTCGGCGCGCATCGATCATTCGCCGCTCGATGTCGTCGCGTGGCACGGCAATTACGCACCGTACAAATACGATCTGCGCTTGTTCAACACGATCGGATCGATCAGCTACGACCATCCCGATCCGTCGATTTTTACCGTGCTCACGTCGCCGAGCGACACGCCGGGCGTGGCGAATATGGACTTCGTCATTTTCCCGCCGCGCTGGCTTGTGGCCGAGCATACGTTCCGGCCGCCGTGGTTCCATCGCAATATCGCCAGCGAATTCATGGGACTCGTGCACGGCGCCTACGACGCGAAAGCCGGCGGTTTCGTGCCGGGCGGCGCGAGCCTGCACAACTGCATGAGTGGGCACGGTCCGGACGCGGCGAGTTTCGAGAAAGCGACATCGGCCGATACGTCGAAACCCGATCATGTCACCGACACGATGGCCTTCATGTTCGAGACGCGCAACGTGATCCGCCCGACGAAACAAGCGTTGGCATCGCCGCATCTGCAGCGCGATTACTTCGCGTGCTGGCAAGGCTTGAAGAAAAATTTCCATCCGCCTCAGGTTTAAGGAAAACCATCGATGAAACTCGCGAGCCTGAAAGAAGGCGGCCGAGACGGCACGCTTATCGTCGTCGAAAAGGAATTGAAAAAAGCCGTGCGCGTCACCGACAGCGCGCGCACGCTACAGTCCGCGTTGGAAGATTGGAGCAACGTGGCGCCTCTGCTCAATCGCGTTTACGAGTTGCTCAATGCGACGCACGCCGAAACGATAAACGGCGAAGAGGTCTTCGCGTTGGATATCGCCAAACTCGCCGCACCGTTGCCACGCGCTTATGAATTCGTCGACGGCAGTGCGTATCTACCGCACGTCGAACGCGTGCGCCGCGCACGCGGTGCGGAAGTGCCGAAAAGTTTCTATTCCGATCCGTTGATGTATCAGGCCACGAGTTCGGGATTTTATGGACCGCGCGATCCGGTGCTCGTTGCGAGTGAAGAATACGGTATCGATCTCGAAGCGGAAGTCGTCGTCGTCACGGACGATGTGCCGATGGGCGTGACGCCCGACCAGGCGGCGGCACACATCCAATTGATCGGACTCATCAATGATGTGTCGCTACGCAATTTGATTCCAGACGAACTGGCGAAAGGCTTCGGATTTCTGCAGTCGAAACCGCGCTCGGCGCTGTCGCCCGTTTTCGTAACGCCCGATGAACTCGGCGATGCATGGAAAAATGTAAAAGTACACTTGCCGCTGCTCACGCACATCAATGGAAACGAATTCGGCGCGCCGGAAGCGGGCGACGATATGCAATTCGGCTTCGGCGAGTTGATCGCGCATGCTGCCAAAACCAGGCCGTTGAGCGCGGGAACGATCGTCGGTTCCGGCACCGTCGCCAATAAGGATGAAAGCCGCGGCGCGTCGTGCCTCGCCGAGCGCCGCACGCTTGAAACGATCGCCGACGGCAAGCCTTCGACGCCTTTTCTCAAATTTGGCGACAAGGTGCGCATCGAGATGATCGACAAAGCGGGCGCGAGTATTTTTGGCGCCATCGAGCAGGAAATCCAAAAAGCGTAAAACTTTTGATTTTTCTACGGCGCTGGCGCTAGGCTGCGCAAAAGGGGAGACAACGATGGCGGGCGAGCGGATCAAGCTTTACAGCTATTGGCGTTCAAGCGCTGCGTATCGCGTGCGTATCGCGCTGAATCTGAAAGGATTGGCATACGAGCTGATTCCCGTAAGCCTTATCGCCAATGGCGGCGAGCACCGCAGCGAGGCATATCGGGAAATTAATCCGCAACAAAAAATTCCGACGCTGATCGACGGCGAGCGCATCATTCGCCAATCGATGGCGATCGTGGAGTACATCGAGGAAAGTTACGAAGGCGAGCATCGTCTGATGCCGTCGACCCCGCGTGAACGCGCGCGGGTGCGTTCGCTGGCGCAGATCGTGGCGTGCGACATTCACCCCATCAACAATCTCGGCGTGATGCAATATCTGGAACACGAGTTCAACGCACCGCAAGTCGAGCGCGATCGGTGGATCAAGCACTGGATCACCGAAGGATTCAAGGGACTGGAAAAACTGCTGGAGACGAATCCGTCGACCGGCCAGTTTTGCGAAGGTGATGAACCCAGTCTCGCCGATATCTGCCTGGTGCCGCAGGTATACAACGCGTATCGATGGTCGGTAGATATGAAGCAGTTTCCGTTGATCGGTCGTATCTATGATGTCTGCATGAAGATGGACGCGTTCGATCGCGCCAAGCCCGAGAGTCAACCCGACGCACCCAAAGCCTGAAACAGGCGCTTTTCAATAAAATCTGTGGCGAGGTTTATCCGCGCACAGGACGTGCGCGGTTCGCCGCGGCGACAGAGATGTCGCGTCGGCGAACACAACTCATGTGAAGAACAAACGTGATTTCTTGGTTACTTCTTTTCACGAGCAAAGGAGTGACCCGCTCGCCGCAGGCGAGTGAAAGCTCTGGCTCTCGGAGATTGATCAAAAAGGCGCTGGATTCCGGCTTTCGCCGGAATGCCGAAATCGGCCCGACATCGCAGCGTCAATAAGCCGTCGCTTCGTAAGGATCGTGCACCGGATTGTCGCCGCCGCCTTCGGCCAATCGAATCTTCAGCGCCAAACCATCGCGCGAATCGGCTTTGCTTAGCGCTTCCTCGAGCTCGATCTTTCCTTCCTTGTACATGCCGAACAGCGATTGGTCGAAGCTGATCATGCCTTCTTCCAGACTGCGCTCCATCGCTTCTTTGACTTCGTGCACCTGCCCACGACGAAGAAGATCGCGGATATGCGGCGTATTGATCAGAACTTCCACCGCGGGCAAACGTCGCCCGTCCTTTCCGATGACAAGGCGTTGGCTGATCACCGCGCGCAGATTGAGCGACAGGTTCATCAGGATATTTTTGTGCGCAGCTTCCGGGAAGAAGTTGAGGATGCGTTCGATGGTCTGGTCGGCGTTATTCGAGTGCAACGTCGCCAAACAAATATGGCCGGTTTCGGAAAACGCGATCGCCGCTTCCATCGTTTCCTCGTCGCGGATTTCGCCGATCATGATGACGTCCGGCGCTTCACGCATCGCATTCTTCAACGCCTCGTGATAGCTGTGCGTATCGAGTCCCACTTCGCGCTGGTTGACCACCGATTTCTTGTGGCGATGCAAATACTCGATCGGATCTTCGATCGTCAGAATGTGACCCGATGT
>CAZZWP010000053.1:9131-18195 GCA_964657965.1 uncultured Rudaea sp.
TCGATCATCGCGGCCAGCGTCGTCGATTTGCCGGAGCCGGTGGCGCCGACGACGAGAATCAATCCGCGCGGTTCCATGATGATGTCGCGGAACAGCGACGGCAGACGCAATTGCTCGACGCTGGGAATCTCGCTCTTGATCGCGCGAATCACCATGCCGACTTCGCCGCGCTGCTTGAACACGTTGATGCGGAAACGGCCGGCGTCTTTCACGGCGATGGCGAGATTCAATTCCAGGTCGCGTTCGAACTGCGGCACCTGGCCCTCGTCCATCAGCGAATAGGCGATTTTCTTGACCATGCCGCTCGGCAGCCCCGTATTGCCCAGCGGATAGAGCTTGCCCTCGACCTTGATGTTCACCGGCGCGCCCGTGGACAAAAACATGTCCGACGCGCCTTTTTCGGTCATGAGCTTGAGAAAGTAACCGATATCCATGACTCGCCTCTTAGTACGTGTGGCGCCCCGATGGCGCTGCGTCCGGCGTCAGGGATGCGAAAATCGCGCCCGCCATTGCCATGCGTCGGCGCAGTTCCCACAATAGCCACACCCCGACCCCGCGCCTGATCGAAAACAGGCCAACTGTGGCACTCATGTTATGACATCAATTTCGGCAAAAATCCATCGAGCGATCGTCATTTCGGCGGCCATTTTGACCATTGGATTAGCCGGTTGCGAGAGCAAACCGCCCCCCAACGTCGGGCTGGACGATGCTTCCAGAGCGTTGCAATCCGCGCGCGCGGCCGGCGCACCGACCTACGCGCCATTGGAATTGCGCAACGCCGAAGATCGCCTCAGCCTGGCAAGGGCAAGTTTTGACAAAAATAATTACGAAGATGCGTCACGTTTCGTCCAGGAATCGGAATCCGACAGCGAACTGGCCTCGGTGAAATCCCGTCTCGGCAAGGCGCGTGACAAAGCCGATACCCGCGCCCGAGAAAACACGCAGCTCCAGAACGACACCGCTGCCGGCATCTCGCCGGCGACGAACGGAGAGCAGCCATGAGGCAGACCGTGCTCGCCGCTCTGCTTCTCGCTGTGAGTGTCGCGGCTTTTGCAGCGAAACAAGATCTCGATTACGAACGTCTGCGTGCGAGCCTCAACGCGCTGGCCGCCGATCCGGTGTTGGGCAGTCTTGCGCCCGCGGAACGCGCGTTGGCGGAGCAATCCGTGCAGGCGTTGAACGATTCGTCCGGCGGCAAAGGCGAACATGCGCATCGGCTGTATATTGCCGAGCGGCGCGTCGACATCGCGTACGCTGCCGCCCAAGCGGTGGACGCCGAGCGTCGCCTCGCACAGCTCGATCGCGATCACGATCGCATCTTGCTCGAAGCCAGTCGCCGCGAAGCCGAAACGGCGCGCATGGAAGCGGAGAAACAACGTATCCAAAGCATGCTGCAGGCGGAAGAATCCGATCGTCTGCGCGCGCAAGGCGAAGAAAACGCACAAGCCGCCGAAGCCGCGCGCGCGCAAGCGGCGCAGTCGCAAAAACTGGCGGACGCTCAGGCGAAGGAAGCCGATCTCGCGCGCAAAGAAGCACGGCTTGCGGAACTGGCCGCCGCCGATTTGCGCGGACGTTTGCAAAACATGCGCGCCACACGTGGTGCGCAAGGGATGCAGATGACGCTGGACGATATCGCCTTCGCGCCCGGCCGTGCGGCATTGCGGCCGGAAGCCAAAGCCAGCCTCGGCAAGCTCGTGGCGTTCGTCAATCGCGATCCGTCCAAACCGATCCGCATCGAAGGCCACACCGACAGCCGCGGCAACGCCAATTCGAATCAGCTGCTGTCGCAAAAACGCGCCGATTCCGTGCGCGATGCGCTCATCGCCGCCGGCGTCGCCGCTAATCGCATGACCAGCATCGGCATGGGCGAAGATCATCCTGTCGCCGACAACGACACGGAGGAAGGGCGTGCGAAAAATCGTCGTGTGGACGTGATCGTGGAAGATCAGGCGCCATAATTCCGCTCACTAATTTTTCACAACTGCCGCGGCGAAAAAAGTCGCGTTTTCAAGCGATTAGCCATCGAAAAAATTACGGTTGCATGACAGGTTTTTCGAGAGTAGGGTTGAATCGTCGTCGATGGATTTCTCCACCGGCGACGCCAACTGAAGCGAGTCCATGACTGAAATAGCTGCGCACCCATCACCGCAGATTTCCCCCGGATTTCCACAAAATCGGGTGAGCGGTACGCAGACAAGTCGTCGGAAGCCCTCGCAAATCCCATCTATGATTTACACGAACCGCCACGCGCCGTTTTGCGTGCGTTCGCGTCGACAAAAAGAGGAGGTCGGCTGATGTTCGAGACCAATCAACAAGACGTCGAATCACTGATAAAGAGCGATTCGGAATTCCGCAGTCTTTACCGGCGTCATCAGGAACTCGATAGCAAAGTGCGCGATGCAGAATTAGGCGTGTTGCCGATGGACGACACGACGCTGCACAACATGAAAAAAGAAAAATTGTGGGCCAAGGACAAACTCATCACGATGTGGGAACGGCTGCACTCACCCACTCACTAACTCTTTCGCACTGGCGCGCCGCAGGACGGTGCGCCGGTAGCTCGTCCGATCACACCGAACGCGATCACGCGCGAAGCCGCGAGCTTCGTTGTTGTATCATTGCGTCTCCGAATCGCGTCGTTCTTGTCTCAGCGGCGATTGTCGTGCGGGATGCGCATCGACCGTCGCTCCGTTCTCCGGGGTCTGCATGAGTATCCACAACAGCGTGCTCGAACTGATCGGGGAAACCCCGATCGTCAAGGCGCAAAGGCTCGATTGTGGACAATGCGAACTTTTCTTCAAACTCGAGAATTCCAATCCGGGCGGATCGATCAAGGATCGCATCGGCTTGTCGATGATCGAATCGGCGGAACGTGCCGGCAAGATCAAGCCCGGCGACACGCTTGTCGAAGGCACCGCCGGCAACACGGGTATCGGATTGGCACTCGTCGCGCAGCAAAAGGGATATCGGCTCGTGCTTGTCGTCCCCGACAAGATGAGCCGCGAGAAAATCTTCAATCTCAAGGCGATGGGCGCGGAGGTCGTGCTCACCCGATCCGATGTCGCCAAAGGCCATCCGCAGTACTACCAGGACATGGCCGAACGCCTTGCTCGCGAAACGCCGGGCGCGTATTTCATCAACCAGTTCGGCAATCCCGACAATCCGCGCGCGCACGAAGAAACGACGGGTCCGGAAATCCTGCGTCAAATGGATGGCCATCTCGACGCGATCGTTTTCGGCTGCGGATCGTCGGGCACGATGACCGGCCTGTCACGTTATTTCGCCAAAGCCGCGCCGAATCTCGAACTCGTGCTGGCCGATCCGGTCGGTAGCATTCTTACGCAGTACATCAACGAAGGGACGTTGTCGACCAAATCCGCGTCGTGGATGGTCGAAGGCATCGGCGAAGATTTCCTGCCGAGCATTGCCGATTTCTCCCGCGTGAAAAAAGCTTACGCGATCTCCGATAAAGAAAGTTTCCTCGCCGGTCGCGAATTGTTGAAGAAGGAAGGCATTCTCGGCGGCTCGTCCACCGGCACACTGCTCGCCGCGGCGCTCAGATACTGCAAAGAACAGACGACGCCGAAGCGCGTACTGATGTTCGTCTGCGACACCGGCAATAAATATTTGTCGAAGATGTACAACGACTACTGGATGCTCGACAACGGATTTCTTGAGCGCGAATCGTCCGGCGATCTGCGCGATTTGATCTTGCGGCCGTATTCGCAGCGCGACACGGTCGTGGTCGGCCCGGCCGAGCCGCTCATCACCGCGTATCAGCGCATGAAGTTGTACGACGTCTCGCAACTGCCCGTGATGGACGGCGACAAGATCGTTGGCATCGTCGACGAATCCGACATCCTCATTCATGTCTACGGCGACGAAGCAAAGTTCCGCGATCCCGTTTCGACCGCGATGGTGAGCCGTTTGCAGGTGCTCGACGTCAAATCGCAGATCGAATCGTTGTTGCCGATCTTCGATGCCGGTCACGTTGCGATCGTGATGGATGGCGAGAAATTTCTCGGTCTGATAACGCGCATCGATTTGCTGAATTATTTGCGTCGACGCGCTCAATAACGTTCGAAAAACAATCATGAAAAAAATTGACAGAACGCTCGGTCTCGGCACGCGCGCCATCCATGCCGGACAAAGTCCCGATCCGTCGACCGGCGCGATCATGGTGCCGATCTACGCGACATCGACGTACGTGCAGAAAAGCCCCGGTGTACATCAAGGCTACGAATATTCGCGTACGCAAAATCCGACGCGAATGGCATATGAACGCTGCGTTGCCGACCTCGAAGGCGGTAGTGCGGGGTTCGCGTTTGCATCCGGTCTAGCCGCCGCCGCGACCGTCCTCGATCTTCTCGATAGCGGCAGCCACGTCATCGCCATGGACGATTTGTACGGCGGCACCTATCGTTTGTTCGAGCGTGTGCGCAAACGCAGCGCCGGTCTGGATTTCACGTTTCTCGATTTGAACGATACGGCGGCGCTGAAAGCCGCGCTCAAGCCAACTACCAAAATGATTTGGGCCGAAACGCCGACCAACCCGATGCTCAAGCTGGTTGATCTCGCGAAGCTCGGCGCGTTCGCGAAAAAGCACGGCCTGATTCTCGTCGTCGACAACACGTTCTGCTCGCCGATGTTGCAGCGACCGCTCGAATTCGGTGCGCATCTCATATTGCATTCGGCGACGAAATATCTAAACGGACATTCCGATATGGTCGGCGGTGTCGTCGTCGCTGGCAATGAAGATCTGGCGAAACAAATGGCGTTCGTACAAAATTCCGTCGGTGCTGTCGCGGGTCCTTTCGACTCGTTTTTGGCAATGCGCGGACTCAAGACGTTGCACTTGCGCATGCGCGCGCACTGCGAGAGCGCGCGCGAACTGGCGAGCTGGCTCGAAAAACATCCCGCCATCGATCGCGTGATTTATCCCGGTCTGAAATCGCATCCGCAGCACGCATTGGCGAAAAAGCAGATGGATGGTCCTGGCGGCATCATCTCCGCCGAAGTGAAGGGTGGCCTCGGCAAAGCGCGCCGCATGCTCGAGCGCTGCAAACTATTTTCATTGGCCGAATCGTTGGGCGGTGTCGAAAGTTTGATCGAGCATCCGGCAATCATGACGCACGCATCGGTACCTGCCGCGAATCGTAAACGTCTCGGCATCAGCGACGGATTGATTCGTCTCTCCGTCGGCGTTGAAGATGTCGCCGATTTGCGCGCAGAACTCGACGCCGCGCTCCGCTAACGTTTCGGCGCGGGCTTGAACAATTCTTTCCACGCGCGGCGCGTGTAGTCGCGCTGATAAAAATGCGGTTCGACCCACGACGAAAATTCGTCGGCGGGAACGCGGCGCGTTTTCTTGATGATCGCGCGCTTGCGTCGCATTGCCGGAATGCCCTTGATCGCATCGCGATACAGGCGCCACAACACGCGCGCTTTACCACGTCGCAAATGGCGAATCCAGATCGCCGAATGCAACACGACGAACCATGGCAACGAGCGCAAAAACCACCCGATCGGCGCGTTCTTCATAAGCCACCAGATCGAATTGCGAATGCCGTGATAGAGGACGAAATCGTTTTCCGGTCCGCCCGAGGACAAGGATCGCGCATGACGGACGACGGCATCGTTTGCGAAGCCCGGTCGATATCCGAGCCATCGGGCACGGACGGCCAGATCGGTATCTTCGGCGTAGCAAAAAAATGCCGAGTCGAACCATTCGCCGTGCGTCGCGAATAAATCGTCAAGTAATCGACGCGTCAGAAGTGCGCAACCCCCGCTGGGACCCAGCAGAATTTCGTCCTCGCGTTTTCTATTGGATGCGAGCGTAGAACGAAATAGCGCGATGCCGAGGCTATCGACGGAGCCGTCCTGCGCATCGAGCATTTTACCTGCTACGAGGTCAACACGGTTGTTGGCGTCCAATCTACCGCAGAGTCGTTCGATGAGCTGCGGGGCGACGATCGCGTCGCTGTTCAGAAGCAGCAACCGGTCGACATCGCCATCGGCGAGCGCCAGCGATATCAGTTTATTCATGCCGCCGGCAAATCCGTTGTTTTCGTTTTGAGGTGTGAAGACGATGCGGGTCGGATATTGAGTCGCTAATTCGCCCAACGCGCGAACGTCCTCTGCGCCCGAATCATTGTCCAGCAGGTGAATCAGATCGATGTCGCCAAGCTGCGGTAGAACCGATTCGACGCACTGGCGTGTAGCCTCTGCAGTGCGAAAGTTCAGGATGAGGACGGCAAGGCGAGGCATGCTAAAAGAGTGTCGACATCACGGGCGCAGCTTACGTTTTTCGTGGATGCCATACGTCATGTAGTGCGCTTTCGCCCCAACGCCGGCCGCGCGCACGTCGGGATTGGCAGCTAGATATTGCTCTTCATCGAAATCGAGTGGCAGGCCCGCGGCTTTCGGAGGCGCGTCGACTTTTTCCAAGACGGCGTAAAACTCATGTGAACCGTAAACCGTCTCGTAAACGCGCGCCGGACGGAACGGCGCGAAGTTCAGTTCATAGAGCAAATTGATGATTTCGCGGAAACTCGTGGGACTGAATTGCCACGCATGAGTATCAATGTACTTGCCCTCGTTATTGCGATACAGATCCACGCCGTTCTGGATAAAAAAGGGCGATGTCTCGAATTGACGTTCACCGTGGTCGCCGCGCCAATGACGCAACGGATCGTTGTGCGTGCGCAGCGCCACGTTTTCAATAACGCTCGACGCGCGATGTAGCGTTCGCCGCGCCAAGTGCGCATCGATAATTCCTGCAATAGAACTTTCCGGAACAAAATGATCGAAGCAATAACGTTTGTCGGGAATCAAAAGAAAATACCTGCCGCGCGGTCGTAAAAGCTGTGCGACGTGGTTCAGGTGCGCAATGAAATCAGGCTGATGTTCGATAGCGTGGCTGCTGACGACAGCGGCGAATTGAGCATCAATCACCGATAGATCACCGGTCGGCGAGACGTAATCGATGTCGGGGCAATCGCGTGCATTCATTCCGTGCTGCGCTGCTTTCGTCTTCAATTCAGGCGTCGGCAATACATCGAAATATTTGACGTGCGCCCCCTTCGATACGGGTGCCGCCATTGGGCCGATTTCAAGAATGGATTCGGCTTGGTCAAGTAATGTCAGAAATCCTTTTCGATTTGCGGCGCGCGAACCGGTTCGTCCTTCGCGAATACCGTGGTCGCGGAAATGGTCGGCGAGCGCCTTATCGGACAAAGCACGTACATCTGGATTCGTTTGTCGGTAAAAAACCGGGTCGAGTTCAGGAGGAAGGTCTTGCGCGGAATCCACAGCGCGCTCGACAGTCATTGCGGTAGTTCTTCAGCGTAATACGGATCGGCATGAAAGCCGCCTTGGACGCCGAGCGACAAATTCGGGTTGTAGTACGGATCGCCTTTCGCCAGCGCGTTGGCGTGGCGCTTCTGCATGTAGTCGAACTCTTTCTTGAAGCGTTCCTTCTTTTCAGCGTTGTCATCGAAACCGCGTGATTTGGATTCGAAATGCCGTAAGAGAGCGTAGGGCGTGAATATGACCGAATAACCGTGTTCGCGGGCGCGCAGGCAATAATCGACGTCGTTGAAGCAGATCGGTAGATCAATCTCGTTGAGCCCATTCAACTGTTCGAAAACCTCACGTCGCGTCATTGCGCAAGCGAACGTGACGGCGCTTAGGTTCTGCAGCAGATGCGGACGCGCCGCATAACCCGGATGTTCGCGCGGCAGAAATTGGTGGGGATGCATCGCCACCACGGTTCGGTCGAGGATCACGCCGGCGTGCTGCACCGTTTCGTCGGGATAGAGAAGTTTCGCTCCGACGACGCCGACTGCCGGCCGCTGTGAATGTTCGAGCATCGCCCGCAACCATTCGGTGGCGATGACTTCCGTGTCGTTGTTGAGCAGCAGCAGATGTTCGCCACGCGCATGACGCGCACCGACATTATTGATCGCCGAATAATTGAACGGCGTGTCGTGGCGCACGAATCGGACGCGCTTATCCATCGCTTCGAGAGCGCGCAGGACAGCCATTGTGCTCGGCTCGACACTGCCGTTGTCGATGCCGATGATTTCGAAGTGTGGATAATCCGTTTTGGCCAATATAGATCGCACGCAAAGATCTAGAAGGTCTGCCCTGTCGCGGAAAGGAATCAGGATGCTTACCAGCGGGGTGCCGCGAATGGTGTAACGAATGCGATACGTATTTGGATACGGCCCCAGTTCTGCGGTTGCCTCATCCGCGCCGAGACTGAGCCGATGTTCGAGCGCCTTGCGGCCCGCTTCCCAGGTGTAGGGTTTCGCCGACGCCGTTGCCGCCGTGGATCCGGTAATCATGCGCCAGTGATAAAGCACTTTTGGAATGTGTACGACATGCGGACCTTCTGCGGTAAACCGAAGGAAAAGATCGAAATCTTGCGCGCCATCCACACCGCTGCGGAATCCGCCGATGCGCTTCAAGATATCGGCGCGCATCACGGCGAAATGGCAGATGTAATTATTCGAGAAAAAATATTCCGGGCTGTAGTCGGGTTTGAAGAATGGATCGCGCCGATCGTTTTTCTCATCCGTCTTGTCTTCGTCCGAGTAGATAAGGTCGGGACTCTCCGCCGCGATCACACGCACCACTTCGAGGAGCGCATCGCGAGTCAGTTCGTCGTCGTGATCGAGAAGGCCGATGTAGTCGCCAGACGCCAATTCGAGCGCAGCGTTGGACGCGCGCGCGATGCCGACGTTTTCCTTCAGTCGGATGATCTTGATGCGCGGATCGTTTTCGCGGACGAGGCCATCCAGAAACTCCCGCGTTTCCTCGTTTGTCGACGCATCGTCGGCGAGGCACAATTCCCAGTTCGGGTAGTACTGATTCCTGACTGAATCGATTGCAAGTTTCAGCCAGCGCGCATCGACGTTGTAGATCGGAACGGCGATCGAGATCAGCGGTTTCGTCGAAAGATCATTGATAAGCGCCGCTGCCCGTAATTCGTCCATGCGCGGCGTGCGTTTTTGCCGCACCGTGTTCGATTCAAGATCGGCGACATACGCCTGCGACCGTT
>CAZZWP010000054.1:0-18159 GCA_964657965.1 uncultured Rudaea sp.
CCCACGGCGCACATCCTGTGCGCCCTCAGCGCTTTCGCGTCTGTTGGTGTCAAAAAAAGATTGTGGTTTTACGATAGGCTCGCGTTGATGAATTCCGCAAAGAAAATCTCGGCGACGGCGCATCCGAATTGGGTGCTGATCACGACGATTCTCGCGTCGAGCCTGGCCTTCATCGATGGAACGGTGATCAACGTCGGTTTGTCGGCGATCGGCGCGACATTCAAAGGTGACGCCGCCGATCTGCAGTGGGTGATCAACGCCTATTTGTTGCCGCTTAGTACGCTTTTGCTACTTGGCGGAGCGGCGGGTGATCATTTCGGACGCACGCGTTTACTCGTCGTCGGTACGGCGATTTTCGCGGTGGCGTCGGTCGCCTGCGCACTCGCGCCATCGCTGTCGTGGCTGCTCGCCGGACGCGTTTTGCAAGGCGTCAGTGCGGCGCTGTTGATGCCGAACAGTCTTGCCATTCTCGGCGCCTCGTTTTCGGGCGAGAAGAAAGGACGCGCCATCGGCATCTGGGCGGCGGCGAGTGCGGCGATGGCCGCGATCGGTCCGGTGATCGGCGGTTGGTTGATTGATTCGGTCGGATGGCGCTCGATTTTCTATCTCAACGTTCCACCGGCCGCGTTGGCGATCGTGCTCGCGCTGCGTTTCGTGCCGAACATTCATCGCGACAAGAAAACCTTGCCGCTGGATATGCCCGGCGCATTGCTGGCCACCGCATCCCTCGGCGCCTTGACGTGGGGACTTACCATCGGTTCGGGCCACGCGGGCTGGACGACATCGGCGATCGTCTGGTCTTGCGCGGGCGCCGCATTGATGATCACATTCGTTGTCGTCGAGAAATTCCGTGGCGATCACGCGATGATGCCGCTTGCGTTATTCGGTTCGTCCACGTTCGTCGGACTGACGCTGCTCACGCTGCTGCTGTACGGCGCGCTCGGCGCGCTGATGGTTCTGGTTCCGTATCTGCTGATCAAGTCGCATGGTTATTCCGCGACGCAAGCCGGTTCCGCGCTCGTTCCGTTCGCGATCATCTTGACGGTGGCCTCGCCGCTGATGGGACGAATCGCCGCGCGCATCGGGCCGCGTCTGCCGCTGACGATCGGTCCGCTCATCGTCGCGGCCGGATTTTTGCTCGCGTTGCGCGTGGGCGAGCACGCGAGCTACTGGCTCGATCTTTTTCCCGCGATCGTGATCATGGCGATCGGCATGGCCGGCGCGGTCGCGCCGTTGACAACGGCGGTACTGTCGTCGGTCGACGAGGAATACACGGGCGCCGCATCCGGCTTCAACAGCGCCATCGCGCGCACGGCCGGCATGATGGCGACCGCGCTACTCGGCAGCGTGCTCGGTGCATCGGGCGCGGCGCTCAACCATGGATTTCATGCGACGGCCATCGCGTGTGCGATCGCCTCGCTCGGCGCATCGGCCAGCGCGTTTTTCCTGATCCGGATCAGTGCGAAGGCGGCACAAAAGTAGATTTCGCCAGCCACAACGCTGCTTCGGCGGGTGTTTTTTTGTCGTCCGGTCGATCCACCATCAAATTCGCGCGCTGCATGCTTTCGAGAGAAATCGAGTTCACCAGCGGCGCGAGAACGCCGCGCAACGCATCGGCATGTTTTGGCGCGAGCAACAAGACGGCGTCATAAGGCGGCAGCGCCGATTTCGGATCGGACAAAATCTTCAGCCCGTATTCGGCGATGCGTCCGTCGCTGGAAAACGCGGAGATGACATCGACGTCGCCCTGCTGCACGGCGCGATAGAGAAAATCCGGCTGATATTGACGCTGCGTCGCGAATGCCAAATCGTATGTGCGTTGAACGCCGTTCCACTCGGGACGGGAGAAGATTTCGAAATCGCCACCGATTTTCAGCTCGCGCGAATGGACGGCCAAATCGGCAAGACTTTCGATATGCAATTCCTTCGCGCGATCGTCGCGCATGGCGAAGACGTACGCGTTTTCGAAACCGAGCGAACCGACCAGTTCGACGCCATGTTGCGCTTTCAACCAATCGCGCAGTTGCGCGAGCATCGCGTCGCGGCCCGGCATGTCGGTGCGTCGCATCTGATTCGCCCACAGCGTGCCGGAATAATCGACGTAGACATCGATGTCGTTCGACGTCAGCGCACGAAACGCGAACGACGAGCCGAGATCGCTCTTCTGCTCGCTAGCGATGCCGGCGTCGGTCAGTCGATTGGCGATGAGATCGGCGAGGATGTATTGCTCGGCGAAATTCTTCGCGCCGATCACGTACATCTGCGTACGCGCCGCGTGCAGCGGCAGCAGGCTTGCACCGATCACGACGATCAATCCAACCGCGGCTGCGATGATTCGCTTTCGCGCACGATGCGCCAATCCCGACGCCGCCAACGCGAGCAGCTGATCGAGCACAAGCGCCAGCAACGCCGCGCTAATGCAGCCGAACAGCACGAGTATCCAGTTTTCGGTTTGCAAACCGGTAAAGATGTAGTTGCCGAGGCTGGTTTGTCCGATCGGCGTCGACAGCGTCGCCGTGCCGACGACCCAGACCGCGGATGTGCGAATGCCGGCAACGATGACCGGTGCGGCGAGCGGAAGTTCGACGAGGCGTAGCGATTGGCCCGATGTCATGCCCACGCCCTTCGCGGCCATCAACACGGCGGGATCGATGTCGACGAGCGCCGTCACCGTGTTGCGAAGTACAGGCAGCATGGAATAGAGCGTGAGCGCTAATAGCGCCGGCAGAAATCCGAGCGCCGGGACGCCGAATCCGAAGAGGTCATGCGTCAGCGCCGACAGCGCGAGCAGGATCGGATAGAACAGCGCCAGCAACGCCAAGGCGGGAATCGTCTGCAACACGCTGGCGAATCCGAGAAACGGTCCGCGCAATCGAGGACGACGCGCCGCGACGATCGCGAGCGGAAGACTGATCGCGCAGCCGAGCAGAATCGCCGCCACGCTGAGCAGCACGTGCTGACCGAGATAGTCCGGCAACAGCAGCCACGCTTCGCGAAAACTCGCGCTCACGTCGGCGGCGCCTTCATCGCGGCGGCGAGACGATTCGCGCGTCGCTGCGGCGTGGCGATCATGCGTTCGACGAATGCATCGGCCGGATGTGCGACGAGTTCCCGCGGCGTTCCGGCTTGCACGAGCGCACCGTCGCGCATCACCGCAATGCGATCGCCGAGCAGCAGCGCTTCGGTCATGTCGTGCGTCACCATGACCGTGGTGAGTTTCAGTTGGTCGTGGATGCGGCGGTAGTCGTCGGCGATTTCGTCGCGGGTGAGCGGATCGAGCGCACCGAATGGTTCGTCGAGCAACACGATGTTCGGTCGCGCGGCCAGCGCGCGCGCGAGCGCAACGCGTTGGCGCTGACCGCCGGACAGCTCGCGCGGAAATCGATCGGCGATATTCGGCAAACGAATCAGCGCGAGCAATTCTTCGACGCGTGTTGCGCATTCCGTGGAATTCCAGCCGAGCAATCGCGGCGTGATCGCGATGTTCTCCGCCACGGTCATGTGCGGAAAAAGTCCGGCTTCCTGAAACGCGTAACCGATGCGCCGACGCAACGCGACGGGATCGTCGTCGCGAATGTCGCGGCCGTCGATGCGGATCGTGCCGGCATCGCGCTCGATGAGCCGGTTCAGCATGTTCAGCGTCGTCGTCTTGCCGCAACCGGACGGCCCGGCCAGAATTTGAAAGACGCCCGCGCCGATCGTCAGCGACAGATTCGTCACCGACGGATCGGACGATGCCGGATAGGTTTTCGAGACGCAGGAAAATTCGATCACGCGCTCAACATACCATCACGGCGCGTTGCGTCGAACCGGATTCGTCAGCGCGTGGCTTTGAGCCGCATGATCGCGAATGGCTGGGCAGCACTCGCCCAGTAGCCGTCCGGCGTCCAGCCCGCGTCGTGCACCATCGCCGTCAACGATTCTTCGGAAAACTTGTGCGAGTTCTCCGTGTGCAAACGCTCGCCGGCCTTGAACGCGAAACTTTCGCCGGCCGCGTGCACGATCTGATCGATCTTGCTGACCAGATACATTTCCATGCGCTGGCGTTCCGCATTCCAGATCGACTGATGCGAAAACGCGTTGAGATCGAAATTGCCGTCGAGTTCACGGTTGATGCGCGCAAGAATGTTCTTGATGAAGTGCGTGGTCACGCCGGCCGCGTCGTTATACGCGGCGAGCAGCGTGTCCGTGTCTTTGATGAGATCGGCGCCGAGAATCATGTGCGAATCCGACCCAAGCGTCTCGCGCAAATTGCGCAGGAGTTCCACGGCTTCGGCGCGCTCGAAATTGCCGATGGTCGAGCCCGGAAAAAATCCCACGCGCGGTTGTGCGCGCACCGATTTCGGCAGCGCGAGTTCAGCGGTGAAATCGCCGACGACGGGCAATACGGCGATATCCGGATACGCGCGCGTCAATCGTTGCACGGCATCGTTCACGGCCGCCGCGCTGACATCGATTGGAACGTAGGTCGAAAACTGATTGGTCCGATCGAGCAGTGTGCGCGTTTTCTCGCTCGCGCCGCTGCCGAATTCGACCAGCGCTGCCTGCGTTGGCAAACCGGCGACGAGTTCGTCTACGATGTCATGCAACAACGCCTGTTCCGTGCGCGTGACGTAGTATTCCGGCGTCGCGCAGATGGCTTCGAAAAGACGCGAGCCTTCGGCGTCGTACAGGTATTTCGGTGACAGCGCTTTTTTCGGTTTCGATAACCCAGCGATCACGTGCTGCGCGAATTCGTTGTTGCGCCAGCGATTCGCCGGAGAGTGTTTGGTCGGCGCCGACGCATCGCGCGCGAGCCGCACGCCGGCGAATTGCCAGCGTTTGTCCGGCGCGAAAAAATTCCGATACGTGACGCGCGTGTGCCCTTCCGGCGTCGCGCAGCAGCCGCCGCGCAATACCATCTGGTTGATCATGAACTTGCCGTTGTACTCGCCGACGGCACCCGGTGCTTCGCGAAATCCCGGATACGGCGAATAGGCACTTTGCGTCCATTGCCATTGAGTATCGAACGCCTGTTGCAAACGGCCGGCGACGGCCGCGATTTCCCATTCCGCTTCCGTCGGCAAGCGTGCGCCGGCCCAGCGCGCATACGCCCATGCTTCGTAGAAACTCACGTGACTCACCGGCACCGATGCATCGAGCGGCAGTACGCCGTTCAATCCGAATTCGTGCCAGGCGTTGTCGATCTGTTGCCAGTACGCGGGCGATGTCCAACCTTCGCTTTGGTTGAGCGACCAGCCGTCGGATAGCCAAAGTTCCGGTCGGCGGTAGCCGCCATCGTTGATGAACTCCAGCCATTCGCCGTTCGTCACGAGACGATCGGAAATCTCGAACGGTTCGAGCCATACTTTGTGTCGCGGACTTTCGTTGTCGAAGGCGAATCCATCGCCGTCGTGTCCGATCTGCATCAGCCCGCCGGCGACGGATTGGAAATGTCCGGAACGCCCGCCGCGAACTTTCGCGCGGTTCGCGTCGTACGCGGGCTTCAGCGGCGATTGAGAAAACAAATGCAGCACATCCATCAGAAGCAATTCCTGATGCTGCTCTTCATGCGCGATGCCGAGACGGATCAATTGCGCCAACTCGTCGCGAACGCCGCAATCGAAGACGATTTGCATGTGCCGGTCGACGTGCGTGCGATACGCGAGAACCTCATCGACGGACGGCCGCGTCAGTTGGCCACGCTGTGCGCGTGGCTGGCGTGGACCGACCGATTCGTAATAAGAATTGAAGAGGTACTGATACGAGTCGTCGAACGCGCGATAACCCGGCAGATAGTTGCCCAGAACGAACGTCTCGAAAAACCACGTCGTGTGTGCCAGGTGCCATTTCGTCGGACTGGCATCGGGCATGGACTGCACCGTCATGTCTTCGGCGCTCACGCTGGAGACGAGCGAGCGCGTGTACTCGCGCAGCGCGTTGAAGGCGACACGCAAATCGGTATCGGCTAGGTGGCGGTGTTGCGGAAGTGTTTGCGCATTCACGATCGATTCCCTGAAGTTGTCGTGCACCAATCCTTGGCGTAGAAAATTATCGAGTCGACGGCGTGAACGTTATTGAATCGACCCGGTTCGGATAAAACGCGACGTGATTTTTGATCTGCGCGACCGACGGATACGGATCGGCATACATCCAGATCGCATCGTTCGATTTTTCGCCGCCAGCCGGAATGCTGAAATAACTCGCGTCGCCTTTATAAGGGCAATACGAGGTGCGCGCGGAAGCGGTAATGGCGGATTGGTCGACATCGTCCATCGGAATATAGAAAACTTCCGCGTAGCTTGCTTCACGGAGTGTCAACGCTTTGTCAGTGTCGGCGACGATCTTGCCGTTTACCGTCACCGTGACGCGGCCGTTGGCACGCGCCACCGTTATCGGATGATCGGGGCCGGGAATCCGTGCGGGCTTTGTGGTCATGCTGCACCCGCCGCAAGCGAGAGTGGATAGGGAAGTTACTACGTAATTGCGCCGATGACTATTTCAAGTAGGGCCGCTTGTCGCAAATGCATTGCAGAACGGCCGGGATTGCGCGAACCTCCGCGATTAACGACGCCTATTGGCCCGGTGTTAGCATCGGACCCTGATGGCTAGATGAGTCCAGGGGAAACTATGCGTACGGCGGCGGTTGCACTCAGCAAGTTGGCGTTTTTGGCGATGATGGCCGTATCGAGCGCGCATGCTGCGATTCCGTCCGGAGAACGCTCGGCCTTGCTCGCGCTGTATGGAAGTACGGGCGGCAGCAACTGGACCATTCATACGAATTGGGGCGGATCCAGCGGCACGGAATGTTCGTGGTTCGGCGTGACATGCGACGGTATCCAATCCCACGTGTCCGACATCAATTTGCCGAACAACAATCTCAAAGGTCCGCTCACGGCGCTGACCGCTTTTATCAGTCTGCAAACGTTCGATGTTCATACGGACGCCGGCTCCAGCACACCCAACAAACTCACCGGCAATATCCCGGCCATCAATTCATTGCTCGGGCTGCAAGGATTCACTGTCGCGGGAAATCAGTTGACGGGCAGTATCCCCTCATTGACGGGAATGACGGGACTGCAAAGCTTCAGTGTCGATTCGAACCTGTTGACCGGATCGCTGCCCTCGCTGACCGGGCTCTCTGGCCTGCAGGAGTTTACGGCGGCCGACAATAAATTGCAGATGGGTATCCCCGCGCTCACGGGTTTGACGAATCTGCGGACGTTCGTGGTTGCCAACAACCAACTCACCGGCGGTATTCCTTCGCTTGCCGGATTGACGAGCCTTCAATATTTTCTTGTCGACGGCAATCAGCTTTCCCTCGGCATACCGGCGTTGCCATCTACGTTGATTCAATTCGGCGCCGGCAACAATCTTCTTACCGGCCCGCTGCCTGCGTTTTCCGGATTGCCGGTCCTCGAATCGTTCGACGCGCACAACAACCGGCTGGACAAAACGATTCCGTCGCTATCGACGCTCGGCAGCCTCGAATTTTTTGACGTCAGCGGCAACAAGCTGACGGGAAGCATGCCGGCCGTATCCACATTGACGAACCTGCTTGCCATCGCCGTCGGAGGAAATTCCTTGACAGGACCCGTGCAGGTTGCGCCCGACAATCTCACACCGGGTGCCTCGTCGCTTTGTCCTAATCCGCTCCAAACAAGCCCGAGTTCGAACGACGCTGCGTGGAACGCCGCGACGGGATTGACGCACTGGTACGGCACACCGTTCGCCAACAACAAATGCGACGACATATTCAATAACCAGTTTGAGCTTGCGCAGTGAACGAACGGCTGTCGGGATTTCGGTAACATTCGGAAGCACTGCTTGACTCATCACTAACTCGCATCCTTCCCAAGCGCATGGAAAACTCGTTTCAGCAACGTCGCGACGCTTTGAAAAAAATCGGCGTGACGATGTTGGCCACATCGGCCGCCGGTATTGCGGGCTGCGCGCCGAATCGCGTCACCTCCGACTCGGCTCTACCGCCTCAATCGGATAAGCCGCGCTTGCCGGCCGTCAGCCGGCCGACGCTGGTGCCCATCCGCGCGCAACCCGATCGGATCACGGGCATCTACGTTTGCACGCGGCCGTTTCGCGCGGCCGGTCCGCGCATCGAAATGGAGCGGATCGGACAAAAACAGATCGTCCACAACTACGGACATGGCGGCAGCGGATGGTCGTTGTCGTGGGGATCGAGCGCACTCGCCGTCGAATTAGCGCGTTCGACCAATATCCGTGAGCTGGGTGTCATCGGTTGCGGCGCGTTGGGGCTCACCTCCGCGATCGTCGCTCAGCGCGCGGGGCTGTCCGTTCGCATCTACGCCAAGGCACTGCCGCCCGATGTGTATTCGATGCGCGCCTCCGGATTGTGGACGCCCGACTCGCGAATCTGCGACGCCGAGCACGCGGACGCGTTCGCAGATCGCTGGGAGACGATGGCGCGCACTTCGTTCGGCAACTATCAGAGTCTGCTCGGATTGCCCGGCCATCCCATTCAATGGATCGACGGCTACGCGCTGTCCGACATTCCGTTTGCGCAACGGCACATTGTCGTCCCGGACGAACCGGAATACGGCGAGGGGCAACTTTCCTCACGCGTGCGCGATCTCACGCCGCGTTCGGTCGAACTGTCCGCAGACGAACATCCGTTCGCGCAACCGTACGTGCGCCGATTCACGACGATGATGTTCAACATCAGCACGTACGCACGCCTGTTGATGGACGATTTTCTGACAGCCGGCGGCACGATCGAGGTGCGTGAATTCACTCGTCCGCACGATCTCATGGCGCTGAAAGAACACACGCTGATCAACGCGACCGGTTATGGCGCGCGCGCGTTGTTCGACGACGCGACGGTCATTCCCGTTCGAGGCCAAACCGCACGCCTTATTCCACAACCCGACGTCACGTACGGACTGAGCACCGCCGACTTGAGTATCGTGCCGCGAAGCGACGGCATTCTGGTGCAGCGCTGGGGCGACAGCGGCAACTTCAACAACCCCGACACAACACCGAACCGCGACGCCTCCGAACAGGCGGTGATCGAGCTGGGCGCCATCATGAAAACTATGCGCACGTGAACATCCGCGTCGCGAGTTGCGTCGCGATGACCCCCGCCGTACCAACGCGTTTTCTTTCCGCACCGCTACGACCGCAACGGCGTCGTCCGACCCTCCAGTAGGCTGCGGATAAATTTCTTTTTGTCGTCGCCCGATCTCGACAGCGCATTGGCGTGTCCGATTTCCGCCGGCGCGATGCGCGCGTCGGTCGTCCGAATGCCGACGTCGCATCGGTCAATCGCCGCCGCGCCAAGAAATGCCCGCGAATAGCTGACCTCTAAACCGTTGCTGATGTCCGCAGCAAGAAAGCGGTGTTCGGAAGTCTGCCGTTTTACGTTCTCTGATACGACACGGCTGCGCATATCCTCGGGGATCAACACGATGCACGACATAGCGTTAGGGTTGAGCTGCCTGTGTCTGGTCGCCGGTGCGGTCTTGCTCTTTCGCGACATTCGGATGTTTCTGATCTCGCGACCGCCGTCTGTCTTCGGTGCGCTGCTATTTGGTTTGCCGCTCGCGGCTGTGTACGTTTTTTCGCAAGCCGACGACTTGAACACTCTCCCTGCGTATTCGCGCACGATCGATTATTGGCAGTCGGCGATCACGTTCTTGCCACTCACGTTCGCAACGGCATTGTGCGGATATCGGCTCGGCGGCAAGCCTGTCCGAAGCGGCTGGTTTCGCTATCTCGGTAAGTCCGCCGTGTGCGGCGTTGTACTCGCAATCCTCGAGGGGCTCATCGTCTCGCCGGGCCATGGCTTCGCGCAATACCTCTTACTCGTCGCAGTCGGTTCGATCGGGTTGGTGCCGTATTGCATACTGCTGGCCGTCGCCCTACGGCTTTTTGCAAACGCCACCGCAGCAGCGCGCGCGGCATCCTCGGCTAGCGTCGACACGACCATTGGCCGAGTCGAATCGCGCCATGTCGCCTTCGCTTTCATTTGCCGTGTTTTCGTGCCTCTACTCGTGTGCGCGCCCGTGGCGCTCATCGTTCGCTACGACGTGAGCATACGAAAGCACGCGAACGATATTCTTTTACAGCATGCCGAAAAAATCGACGCGCAAATGGGTGATCTCAAGGATCTGAACGACGTCCGTGCCGGCGTTCTCGCCCACAAACAAATCGTCGACGCGCTGGAAGACTCCGCGCTACACGCAGCGTCGGCATTGCACATCGTCGGCGATCTGCCCGACGGCGTGAAATTGTCGCGGATGGAAACGAAGCAACAACATCTTTCGCTCATTGTCCGATGCGGCGCACTGTCGGACGAGTTGGCCCTCCTTAGTTGGTTGGCGCAAACCGGTTATCGCGATCTGCGTATATCGACTCGGGAAAGCGAACAAGTCGGAACGATCGAGATGATCACCCTCGAGGCAAACGCGTCGCGCGGAGAATCGCCATGATCGGCGACAAGTTGCGCGTCGCGATGAACGGGGTGGCAGCCATCATCGGGAGTGCGCTTGCGCTATTTCTAATCGCGAATGCGTTTATCGATCGCAGTCACGAGCGCTCTAGAACCATGATGCTGGAAAAAGATGTGATGGAGAAACAACAGCGCGCCGTCAATCACGCGGCGTATGCCGCGCAGCTCGAACAGATGAGGGCGATGTTGTCTCAATTGAACGAGCGACTACCCGCGCACTTGGATAATCCATTGATCGAAAAAACTCTGCGCGACAACGCATCGATCGCGGGAATCGAGATGTCGCGAGTCACGGTCGGCGCCGAACGCGTGAGGGACGGTTTTTACGGCGAACGTCCGGTCGACGTCGTCGTGCAAGGCGCCGCCGCGAGTTTCTGGACGTTCATGGAAAGTACGCTACGCGATTTTCCGATGCGATCGATCGCGGAATTGAGCGTAGAACCCGTCGAGGGCACCACTGAATTGCGAGCGACATTTCGAGCGATGTACTTCCGTTACATCGAATTGAACGAATGAACACGCGAGTAGCCGGTCTGCGACACAACATCCCTGCGCCGCGCTGGCGCACGGTCGTGGGATCGTTGCTGATTTATTGCGCTCTGCTGACGCTGGTCGGATCGACAGTCTCGTTTTCCGAGGAAGACGCCGCTCGACGGTTCATCGCACAGCTCACCGAAAACAAACCATCACCGCTGCCGCGGACGCCGACATTGCGTGTCGCGCAATGGCCTGACTTCGCCATGCGGCGCGATCCTTTTCAACTACCGACGCCAGTACCGCAGCAGCCCGCCGAAAGCAGTTTGTCGTCGCAGCCGCTTGAGTTCGTTGCAACGTATTCGGACAAAGGCCGCGCATATGCGCTCGGCCATCGCGGCACGCAAAGTTTCGAGCGCTTTAGCGTCGGCGACGACATCGATGGACGTCGAATCGAACGCATCGATGCGAACAGCGTGGTTCTGACTTCGCATGGACAGCAGTCGGTCGTCGAGATCACGCGATCCGAATAGTCCCACGACGCTGATTGTTACGTCACGCCCGCGCAAACGGTCGCCGATGAGTTACGCACCGAAATGGTCGCGCGCGCTTCGCGCCATCAATAGCGCGCCTTCCAAACCCGAATCGGCGAAGTGCGGCGCGACGACGAAATCCGATCGAGCCGCTGCCGCGGGGCCGTACGTTCCGAGTATGCGTCGCATCGCTTCGGCGATCGCCTCGCGGAGTTCAAGTGTTTTGCTGACACCGCCGCCGAGCACGATGCGATGCGGTGACCAAGCGAGCGTCAACGTCGCCAGCAACTCGCCCAGATAATCGGCGATCAGTGCGATCGTCGTCGGAGAATCCGGCAAAGATTCCGACGGCGCCAGGCGCTTCGCTATCGCCGCGCCGGACGCCAACCCTTCCGCACAATCGTCGTGAAACGGACACGCACTGGCGACGCTGTCCGACGCGCGGCGCCGCAAACGGATGTGCCCGATTTCGGGATGCATCGATCCGTGCAATACCTTCCCATCGCACGCCAGCCCGCCGCCGATACCGGTGCCGACGGTGACGTAAGCGACATCAGGCAATCCACGACCCGCTCCGTTCTTCTGTTCAGCCAGCGCCGCCGCGTTGACGTCGGTCTCAATGACGACCGGCGCGTCGAAGCGCGCGCGAACTTCGCCGAGAAGATCGAAGCCCGACCATCCATCCTTCGGCGTCGCCCGCAGACGTCCATAGTCGTGCGCAAGAGGATCGAGCGTAACCGGACCGAATGTCGCAATACCGATCCCCGAAAAATGTCGATTGTTCGCGAGCGCTTGCTCCAGGCAGCCACCGATGTCCTGCATCGCGCGTGCTGGCGATGTGGTGGCGAATCGTTCGTCGACGAGCACGCGATCTTCTTGATCGACGGCTCTGCACAAAAGCTTTGTTCCGCCGAGTTCGATACCGACGAAGAGCATCGCGTCGCTCAATTCCGCGGCTCGTTGTGCACGTCCGCACGCGTGCTGCGCAAGCAATAGATTACAAAGAAATTCATCGGCCGCAATATAACAAACGTGACGCTTGGGGCGGCGAAATCGAACAACCATCCGGCCCAAATCGGAGCCGGATGGGATCGATCAACTTACATTTGCAAACACTACGTCGTCACGCCAGATCGAAACGATCAAGGTTCATCACTTTATCCCACGCCTGGACAAAGTCGTTTACGAACGCGGTTTGACCGTCGCTTGATCCATACACTTCCGCGATAGCGCGCAGTTGTGCGTTGGACCCGAAGACGAGATCGGCGATCGTCGCCGTCCACTTCAGTTCGCCCGTTTTGCGGTCGCGACCTTCGAACACGGATGCGTCTGTGTCGGAGCGTTGCCATGCGGTGCGCATGTCGAGCAGGTTAAGGAAAAAATCGTTGCTCAGTGTGCCGGGACGTTTCGTGAACACGCCATGTTGCGCGTGTCCCGCGTTCGCATCCAACGCGCGCATGCCGCCGATGAGCACGGTCATTTCCGGCGCGGTGAGCGTGAGCAAATTCGCTTTGTCGACGAGCAGTTCGGAGGTCGAACTTTCGAATCCCTTGCGCACGTAATTGCGGAACGCATCACCGATCGGTTCGAGCACAGCGAAGGATTCGACATCGGTCTGCTCCAGCGACGCATCCATCCGACCCGGTGTGAACGGCACGGCGACGTTGTGTCCCGCTTTCTTCGCGGCGGCTTCCACGCCCGCGCAACCGCCGAGCACGATCAGATCGGCCAGCGAAATTTTCTTTCCGCCGGATTGAGAAGAATTGAATTCTTTCTGCACCTTCGCGAGTGCGGCGAGTGTTTGCGCCAGTTCCGCCGGCTGATTCACGGCCCAATCTTTCTGCGGCGCGAATCGAATGCGAGCGCCGTTGGCGCCGCCGCGCGAATCGCTACCGCGGAACGTCGATGCCGAGGCCCAGGCGGCACTCACCAATTGCGTTACCGACAATCCCGAAGCCAGAATTTTCTTCTTCAGCGCAGCGATATCGTTCGCATCGACGAGTGGATGATCGACCGCGGGAATCGGGTCCTGCCAGATCAATTCTTCCTTCGGCACGAGCTTGCCGAGATAGCGCGTCGTCGGCCCCATGTCGCGATGCGTGAGCTTGAACCACGCGCGCGCGAACGCGTCGGCGAATTCTTGCGGGTTCGCCATGAAGCGGCGCGAAATTTTTTCGTATGCCGGATCGAGACGCAGCGCCAGGTCGCTGGTCAGCATCATCGGTTGGTGTGTTTTCTTCGGATCGTGCGCGTCGACGACGGTCTCGGCGCCGGCGTTGCCTTTAGGCTTCCATTGCTGCGCACCGGCGGGGCTCTTGGTCAGCTCCCAATCGTATTTGAACAGCGTGTCGAAATAGCCCATGTCCCATTTCGTCGGATTCGGTTTCCACGCGCCTTCGAGCCCGCTCGTGATGGCATGCGCACCGATGCCGGTTTCGTGCGAACTCTTCCAGCCCAGACCGAGTTCTTCGATATTCGCGCCTTCCGGTTCCACACCGACGAGTTTCGCATCGCCCGCGCCGTGCGCTTTACCGAATGTGTGACCGCCGGCGATCAGCGCCACCGTCTCTTCATCGTTCATGGCCATGCGCTTGAACGTTTCGCGAATGTCGTGCGCCGAACCGAGCGGATCGGGTTTGCCATTCGGGCCTTCCGGATTCACGTAGATCAAACCCATCTGCACCGCCGCGAGCGGGTTGGCCAGTTGGCGTTCACCGCTGTAGCGTTCGTCGCCCAGCCATGTGCTCTCCGGACCCCAATCGATATTTTGCGGTTCCCAAATATCTTCGCGACCACCGCCGAAACCGAAGGTTTTGAATCCCATCGATTCGAGCGCGACATTGCCGGCCAGAATCATCAAATCCGCCCACGACAATTTGCGGCCGTATTTTTGTTTGATCGGCCACAGCAAGCGGCGCGCCTTGTCGAGATTGCCGTTGTCCGGCCAACTGTTGAGCGGCGCGAAACGTTGTTCGCCGGCGCTCGCGCCACCGCGACCGTCGTAAATACGGTACGTGCCGGCGCTATGCCACGCCATGCGGATGAACAGCGGACCGTAATGGCCGTAGTCGGCCGGCCACCAATCCTGCGAATCGGTCATCAGAGCATGCAAGTCTTTGACGACCGCATCGAGATCGAGCGTTTGGAATTCTTTGGCGTAGTCGAAGTCTTCAACGTTGGGATCGGACAACGACGAGTGCTGATGCAGCATGGCCAAGTTAAGCTGATTGGGCCACCACTGCGTGTTCGTCTGCGATTTGCGCCCTTTGCTCGAGACGGGACACTGGGATTCGGTTGACATGGTTTTTCCTCCAATTTTTTAGTTATTGCGCCTGCATCATGTAGCAAGTCTGGCGATAGATGAAATCGTCTCTAATGATTGGATTCATTGAAACCGTCTATAGCGTAGATGGGACATTCAGGCGACCGCGACGACGCTACTCGACCCCACTCGATGATTGGTGAAAATCCCGTTACATTACGAGCGATGAGCATGTCGAACAAAGAAGCGGTGGGGAAGACGTTTGATCTCGACCTGATGCGCCACGCCAGCGTGCAGGCGTGGCGCGGCGTGGAAATCATGCAGGCAACGTTCAAACCGGGCATGCGCGAGTCCGAGGCGCGCGAGGCAGCACAGCGCATTCTCACGGACGTGGGCATGGAGCGCATCTGGCATCCCACACACATCCGCTTCGGTGTGAATACGACGAAGACGTTCAAGCAGAAGTCCGAAGGCGATCCCGTGCTGGGCGAGGACGATATTTATTTCATCGATATCGGTCCGGTGTTTCGCGGTCACGAAGGCGATGTCGGCGCGACGTTCGTCGTCGGTGACGACCCGGAAAAAAAAGCATGCGCGGTGGCGGCGAGGGAATTGTTCGATACCGTCCGGCGAACCTGGAAAGAGGACGGACTGGCCGGACCGGCGCTCTATGATTTCGCGGCGCGGCGCGCGCACGACATGGGTTGGAAATTGAATCTCGACATCAAAGGTCATCGCGTCAGCGATTATCCGCATTCCGTCCATCGCGGTGGCGACCTCGGCGATTTCAAAGGCCGTCCCGCGGCCGGTGTTTGGGTACTCGAAATTCAAATCGCGCACGTGTCGAAACCGTTCGGCGCTTTTTACGAAGACGTTTTGATCTAGCCGCGTGCCGCGCGCAGATGTTGGCGCCGCTCAAGCAAACGCCTGCGGAGTAGTATAGAAAGCCGAGTTTCATCCGCATGTGTGTTTAAAGTTCGAATCTGAAAACGAATAGCGCAGTGACGACAGCATCAAGCACTCCAGATTTTTTCGGCGGTGGCGGCGAAACCGGCGCGTTGATTCGGGCGTTCACGTGGGAGCAAACGTCACTCGGGCCCATTGCGGCGTGGCCGCAAAGTTTGAAGACGGCAACGGCGCTGCTCGTTCATTCGCCGGTGCCGATCGTGATGCTGTGGGGCGAAGAGGGTTTCATGCTTTACAACGATGCGTATTCGCGTTTCGCGGGCGCACGGCATCCGAAACTTTTAGGTTCGAAAGTGCGCGAAGGTTGGCCGGAAGTCGCGGACTTCAACGACAACGTCATGAAGGTTTGTCTCGCCGGCGATACGTTGGCCTATCGCGATCAGGAGCTGACCTTGTATCGCAACGGCCGCGCCGAGCAGGTGTGGATGAATCTGGATTACTCGCCGGTTCTCGATGAAAGCGGGCGGCCGGCGGGCGTCATCGCCATCGTGGTGGAAACGACGCAACGCGTTCTTGCGGATCGGCAACTGTCGGCAGCACACGAGCGATTGCGCGCCATGTTCCAGCAAGCGCCCGGATTCATGGCATTGCTGGACGGGCCCGATCACGTGTTCACGCTGGCGAATGCAGCGTATGTGGAATTGGTCGGCGTGCGCGAGTTGATCGGAAAATCGATTCGCGAAGCACTGCCCGAGATCGAAGGCCAAGGCTATCTGCAAATGCTGGATAACTGCTTTACGACCGGCAAACCGATCGTCGGACAATCGCAAAAAGTCGATTTGAGACGAACGAGCGGCGACAACGAAACGCGGTTCGTCGATTTCATTTATCAACCCGTGCAGGACGGCAACGGAACGACTACCGGCATCTTCGTGCAGGGCTCCGACGTGACCGAGCGCAAGATCGTCGAGGACGAATTACACGCACTCAACGCGACGCTGGAACATCACGTGCAGAAACGCACGGCGGAATTGCGCGACATCCAAACTTTTTATACGTATTCGTCGGAGTGTCATGCCGTTCTTACACGACGCGCCAACGGCGAATTTCAGTACGACGAAATCAATCCCGCGACGCTTCGGCTGTATGGAAAGACGCGCGACGAAGTCATCGGTCGAACGACGACGGAAGTCTTGGGCGAGAAAACCGCGCACGAATTGAATAAATACTTGCTGGAAAGCGCGCGCGACGGTGCGCAACATCGGTATGTTCGAAAGCAGAACAATACGACGCTGGAAGCGATCGCCACGCCCATCCCCACGGAGCCCGGCAAACCGCAGCGGCTCGTCGTCACGGCGCACGATATCACCGATCAACAGAATCTCGAATCGCAACTGCGGCAGGCGCAGAAAATGGAAGCGGTCGGCCAACTCACGGGTGGCCTGGCGCACGATTTCAACAATCTGCTCGCGGGCATCATGGGCAGTTTGGAATTGCTGTCGACAAAAGTGGAGCAGGGAAAAATCAGCGAAGTGGAACGCTATCTTTCGGTGGCACTCAATGCTTCCAAACGCGCCGCGTCGTTGACGCATCGATTGCTCGCGTTTTCCCGGCGTCAAACGTTGGACGCGAAAGTCGTCAACATCAATCGGCTCATCACCGGCATGGCTGAACTGATTCGCCGCACGGTCGGGCCGGCGATCGATGTCGAAGTCGTGGGCGCATCGGATTTGTGGATGACCTCCGTCGATGTCGGCCAACTCGAAAGCGCGCTTCTCAATCTTTGCATCAACGCGCGCGATGCGATGCCGGCGGGCGGGCGCATCACGATCGAAACCTGCAATCGCTGGATCGACAGCAGCATGGCGAGAAAGCACGACATGACCGTCGGTCAATACATCTCGATGTGCGTGAGCGACACGGGATCGGGCATGACGCCGGACGTGGCCGCGCGCGCCTTCGATCCGTTTTTCACCACGAAGCCGACCGGCATGGGAACCGGTCTGGGCCTGTCGATGGTGTATGGATTCGCGAAGCAATCCGGCGGACACGTGCGCATCTATTCGGAGCTTGCGCAAGGAACGATGGTTTGCGTTTATTTGCCCCGCCTGACCAATGCGAGCGGCGTCGACGAGGGTCTTCCAATGCCCGACCAAACCTCCACCACGACGAGCGCGACGGGAACGATTCTCGTCGTGGATGACGAAGCGAGTCTGCGCATGATCATGTCGGACGTGCTGATCGGTCTCGGCTACGACGTGCTCGAAGCGCAGGACGGCGCGAGTGCGCTGCGAATTCTTGATTCCGACGTGCGCCTGGATTTGTTGGTCACCGACGTCGGTCTGCCCGGCGGCATGAACGGCCGCCAAGTGGCCGACGCGGCAAAAGTGCGGCGCTCGGAACTCAAAGTTCTGTTCGTGACCGGCTACGCCGAGAACGCGGCGATCGGCAACGGATTCGTCGGCGAAGGCATGCAGGTGTTGACGAAACCGTTTCCCATCGACGAATTCATTCGACGC
>CAZZWP010000055.1:0-17789 GCA_964657965.1 uncultured Rudaea sp.
CCGAAGTTTCCATCGACGGACTCGTGCCGGGCGATCTCGTGTTCCTCGCCGCCGGCGACATGGTGCCGGCCGACATTCGGCTACTCAGCGCAAAAGATTTGTTCGTCAATCAATCCGCGCTGACCGGTGAATCGATGCCGGTGGAAAAATTCGCGGGCGCCGATACCAACGCCAAGACGGCGCTCGAAGCCGGCAGCCTGTGCTTCATGGGCTCGAACGTCGTGTCGGGCAGCGCCACGGCGGTGATCGCGGCGACCGGCGGACATACATATTTCGGCGCGCTTGCCGGGTCGCTGGTCGGCGCGCGCGTGCAGACGAGTTTCGACAAAGGCGTCGGACGCTTCGCGTGGTTGATGATCCGCTTCATGATCATCATGGCGCCGCTGGTTTTTCTCATCAATGGGCTGACGAAACACGAGTGGTACGACGCCTTCATGCTGGCGGTTTCCGTCGCCGTCGGGCTCACGCCGGAAATGTTGCCGATGATCGTCGCCATCAATCTCGCCAAAGGCGCGTTGAAGATGGCGAAGAAAGACGTGATCGTCAAACGTCTCAACGCGATCCAGAATTTCGGTGCGATCGACGTCCTGTGCACGGACAAGACCGGGACGCTGACGCAGGACAAGGTCATCCTCGAGCGCCACACCGACATCTACGGCGACGAAAACGAAAAGGTGCTCGAATTCGCGTGGCTCAACAGCTATCACCAGACGGGGCTGCGCAACTTGCTGGATGTGGCGGTGCTCGATGCCGTCAACGCTGAAGTCGTGCAGCATCTGCACGACGAATACACGCTCGTCGACGAAGTGCCGTTCGATTTCACGCGTCGTCGCATGTCGGTGATCGTCAAGAACAAACAGGGAAAGCACTTTCTGGTGTCCAAAGGTGCCGTGGCCGAAACGTTGTCGGTGTGCACGAGCATCGCGCACGACGAGCAGTATCAGGCGCTGACACCGCAGAAACTCGACGACGTAAAAGGCGTCGCGCGCGAGATGAACGACGACGGGTTCCGCGCGCTGGCGCTGGGCGTGCGCGAGATCGAGCACAAGGCCGCCTACTCACGCGACGACGAGAAAGATCTCACGATGATGGGCTTCATCGCATTCCTCGATCCACCAAAGGATTCGGCGGCGGAAGCAATTCTTGCGCTGAACGCCAATGGCGTCGACGTAAAGATTCTCACCGGCGACAACGATATCGTCACGCGCAATGTATGCCGGCAGGTCGGTATAAAAGTGGAAAAGTACTTGACCGGGCCAAAAATCGAATCGATGTCGGACGAGGAACTGATGATCGCCACACGCGACACGCCGGTGTTCGCGCGTTTGAATCCGCAGCAAAAAGTGCGCGTGATTCAAGCCCTTCATCGCGACAATCGCGTAGTGGGATTTTTGGGCGACGGCATCAATGACGGGCCCGCACTGCGCGCGGCGGACGTCGGCATTTCTGTCGATACCGCGGTGGACATCGCGAAAGAATCGGCCGATATCATCTTGCTGGAGAAAAGCCTACTCGTGCTCGAGGAAGGTGTGCTCGAGGGCCGCAAGGTCTTCGGCAACATTCTCAAATACATCAAGATGACGGCGAGCTCCAATTTCGGAAACATGTTCAGCATGATCGGCGCAAGTGTGTTTTTGCCGTTCTTTCCGATTCTGTCGGTGCAATTGTTGTTGAACAATTTGCTGTACGACTTTTCGCAAACTGCTGTCGCGTCCGACGAAGTCGATCAGGAATATCTGGCCAAGCCGCGGCAGTGGGATTTGAAGTCGATCATGCGTTTCATGTTTTATATCGGACCGATCAGTTCGATTTTCGATTACGCGACATTTGCCGTGTTGTGGTTCATAGTGGGCGCGAATTCGCCGGAGCACGCGAAATTGTTTCAGACAGGATGGTTCGTTGAATCGCTGCTGTCGCAGACGTTGATCGTGCATATCATTCGCACAGGACGTATTCCGTTTCTTCAAAGTAACGCGAGTTTGCCGTTGACGGTTACCGGGTTGGTGATTTGTGCGATCGGTGTCGTGCTGCCGTTTTTGTCGGTCGGTGCATGGTTTGGGTTTGTGCCGTTGCCGCCGGTTTACTGGGCGTTTTTGGTTGTCATTCTGATCGCTTATATGGCGTTGACGCAGTTTGTGAAGACGCGGTTGATCCGGCGGTTCGGTTTGCTCTAACGACTGTCATTCCAGCGAACGCTGGAATCCAGCTGTTGCCTTTGATCTTTCTTGTCTGAACGTGCGGGCTTTCGCTCGACTTCGTCGAGCGAGTCACTTTCTTTGCTGGTGCAAAGTAAGTAACCAAAGAAACAACTTTTTCTGCGCGTATGGCATGTTCGCCGACGCGACATCCCTGTCGCGGCGGCGAACGGCGCACATCCTGTGCGCCCTCACGAGTGTCGCGTGTTTCCTGGTTTATTTGAAGTCGGTATTGGGAAAGGCTTCTCGGACGTCGCGGATGCGGCCGCAATTTTCGGCATCGTATCCAGGCAGTTTGTCGATAGCTTTGTGAAACGGCGTGCCGCGCAGGATCGTCAAGACTTGTGTGATGACGGGCGAGTTTTCTTTGTCGGTGGCGACGAGAAAGAAGTAGCGTTCTTTCAGCAGTGGGATGAAGTCTAGGCCGAATTGTCTGGCCGGCGTTTCGATGCCGAAGCCCACGTCGGCCATGCCGCTGGCGACATACGCGGCGACCGCGGCATGGGTGAATTCGCCGGTGTCGTAACCTTCGATTTTGTTTTCGTCGATTCGATGTTTGGCGAGTAAAAGATCGAGCAGATAACGGGTTCCGGAGTCGGTTTGTCGATTGACGAATCGAATGCCGCCACGCGTGAGATCACGGATCACTTTGATCTTTTTCGGATTGCCGCGTGCGACCATCAACCCTTGCCGCCGCGTCGCCAGATCGATGATGCGATAGTCGTCCGATCGCAACACCGTCGCGTACCGTCGTAAAAAATGCGGCGCGAATTCGCCGACGGGAACGTGCAGTCCGGCGAGGTCGCAACTGCCGTGCGTAAGCGATGAGACGACGTCGAGACTGTTTCGATATTTGATATCCGCTGCGATCTGGTTGCGCTTCAGGAACCGGTGCAAGGTTTCGACCGCGAAGCCGTGGCTGGCATGGATGCGCAGAATCGATTCGGCGTGCGCGACGGCGCGTTCGAATTCGACTTCGATTTCCGAAGCAAGGCTGTCGAGCAGCGGACTCAAACGGGCGGCTATACGTTTATTCGCCCAAACAAGCTTTTGGCCGAGCTCGGTCAATTTGGCGCCGCTGCCGCGCGTGGATTCGACCAACGGCGCGCCCAGCATTTTCTGGCCGCTCCTCAAAATTCCCCAGGCGTACCGATAGGAAAGCTTCGCCCGCGCGCAGGCGGCGGCGAGGCTGCCGGCCTCGTTGATGCCGACGAGCAAGTCGATCAGACGCTGCACCACCGCATCGCCATTTTGCGACCGCAGCAACCAGCTCGGCTCGATTTCGACCTTGAACATCCTGTTCCTGTCTTTAGTCTATCTTTCGTCTATACGCTTTTAAGAGCATATTTCGTTTTAGCGGTTTGCGCTAATGTGCGGACCGCAGGTTTCGCATCAGATCAAGCGGTAGCTGAGGCGAAAAAGTATAAAACGCCGCAAAAAAAGCGGCACTGCACAGGAGGGGTGTATGTCGAGTTTATCCGGGGTACTTCCAGCGCCAGGCGATGCCGGGCTGCTGTCGCGCGAGCGTATCGTTGCCGGTTCGTCGTTCAATCGCTGGCTGGTTCCGCCAGCCGCGTTGGCGATACATCTTTGCATCGGCATGGCGTACGGGTTTTCGGTGTTCTGGTTGCCGATGACAAAACAGATCGTGAATGCCGATCCTGCCGTCTGCGCGAACTTGAGTTTCATGGCCGCGCTCACCACGACCACGTGCAATTGGACGGTTCCGCAAGTCACGCACATTTTCGAAACGTTCATTGCGATGCTCGGCATTTCCGCCGCGATCTGGGGTTTGTGGCTCGAACATGCAGGACCGCGCAAGGCCGGTTTCATCGCTGCATTGTGTTGGGGCGGCGGACTCGTCGTCGGCGGCATCGGCGTGATGATGCATCAATTGTGGTTGACGTATCTTGGCTGCGGAGTCCTCGGTGGCGTCGGGCAGGGTCTCGGTTACATCACGCCCGTGTCGACGCTCATCAAATGGTTTCCGGATCGCCGCGGCATGGCGACAGGATTCGCAATCATGGGATACGGCGGCGGCGCCATGATCGGCGCACCGCTCGCCGTTGCGCTGATGGCGCATTTCGGACCGGGCGGCACGCTAGGCGTATCGCAGACGCTGATCGCGATGGGCATCATCTACTTCGTGGTCATGTCGTGCGGCGCATTCGGATTTCGCATCGCGCCGACGGGCTGGAAGCCGCTCGGCTGGTCCGGCCCGGCGCAGGGTAGTGCGATGATCACGACGCGACACGTCCATCTGAATCGCGCGTGGAAGACGCCGCAGTTCTGGCTGATCTGGATCGTGCTGTGCATGAACGTCACCGCCGGCATCGCGGTCATCTCGATGGCGAGCCCGATGTTCCAGGACATCTTCGGCGCAAAGCTTCTCGGCGGCACCAGTGGCGGAACGCTGACGCCGGAACAAAAAGCGATGATCGTCGCCGCAGCGGCGGGACTCGTCGGGCTCATCAGTCTGTTCAACAGCCTGGGCCGAATTTTCTGGGCGTCGATGTCGGACAAGCTCGGCCGCAAGAACACGTATTACACGTTCTTCGTGCTCGGTATCATTTTATACTGCACGTTGCCGACGCTGGGACACATGGGTCTGGCAGCCTTGTTCGTCGTCGACGTGTGCGTGATCCTCACCATGTACGGCGGCGGCTTCGCTACGGTACCGGCGTACCTGGCCGACATCTTCGGCACCCAGATGGTCGGCGCGATTCACGGCCGCCTGCTCACCGCCTGGTCGGTGGCCGGCATCGTCGGGCCGCTCGTCATCGCCGCGATCCGTGAAGCGCAACTGCAAGCGGGCATCGCGCCGAGCATGGTCTACGACCGCACGCTCTACATCATGGCGGGATTGCTGCTGGTCGGATTGATCAGCAATGCGCTGGTCAAGCCGGTGAATGACTCCGTCTACATGACGGACGAACAACTCGCCGCCGAGCGCGCACTGCAGCGTGAAGATCGCACCGCGGGCGTCTCGGAAAGTGCAGCGCGCGGACCGTTCGGTGTCGTCGGGGTGTTGGCGTGGCTCGGCGTCGGCATTCCGTTTCTGATCGGGCTATACATCGCGCTGCAAAAAGCGGCGGCGTTGTTCTGAATAGGGATTGCAAGTGAAGCAAGCGCGTCAAGCGATACCCATTCGCGTCGAACCCGGCGAGTCGCTCTCGCCGGATCAACGCGCGGCCGTGCGCAGGGCGACCGACGCTTTGCGCACTACGCCCGGTCCGCTGATGCCGATTCTGCACGCCGTTCAAGACAAGTTGGGTTTCATCCCGGACGGCGCGGTGTCGCTCATCGCGCATGATCTGAATCTCACGCGCGCCGAAGTCCATGGCGTGGTGACGTTCTATCACTGGTTCCGCAAACACGCGCCGGGACGCCACATTGTATACATTTGCCGCGCCGAAGCGTGTCAGGCGCGCGGCGCCCGCGCGGTGGAAGCGCACGCGAAGCAATCGCTCGGCATCGATTTCCACGAGACCACCCACGATGGCGCGATTTCGCTGGAGCCGATTTACTGCCTCGGCAATTGTGGATGCGGACCGTCTGTACTCGTCGATAAGGACGATCTGCGCTCGAACGTGTCGCCGCAATCGTTCGACGAGATGATGGCCGAATTGAGAATCGCCTCGTGAGTACGACGATTTATATTTCCCGCGATTCGACGGCGATTTCTCTGGGTGCCGACAAAACGGCGCGTGCGATCGTCGACGAAGCGGCGAAGCGTAACGTCGAAGTGAACATCGTCCGCACCGGTTCGCGCGGTGCGTTTTTTCTCGAACCGATGGTCGAAGTCGATGTCGGCGGCACACGCGTCGCGTACGGCCCGGTAAATCCGCACGATGTCGGCGCGTTGTTCGACGCGAATTTTCTAGAAGGAAAACCGCACGCACTGAATCTCGGCCCGACCGATGAAATTCCGTTCATCAAGAATCAGGAACGCCTCACGTTCGCGCGCGTCGGCATCACCGATCCGGTGAGTGTCGACGACTATCGCGCGCACGGTGGCTTCAAAGGATTGGAAAAAGCGCTCGCGATGTCGGGCATCGACATCGTCAAGGAAGTCACCGACTCCGGTTTACGTGGGCGCGGCGGCGCCGCGTTTCCGGCGGGCATCAAGTGGAAAACGGTGCACGATGCATCGCCGATCGATCTGGGGAAACCGGTCGTGTCGCAAATTCCACAAAAGTACATTGTGTGCAACGCCGACGAAGGCGATTCGGGCACGTATTCCGATCGCATGATCATGGAAGGCGATCCGCTCGTCCTCGTCGAAGGCATGACGATCGCGGGCATCGCCGTCGGCGCGACGCAGGGTTATATCTATTTGCGCGCCGAATATCCGCATGCGCATCGCGCGTTGAACGAGGCGATCGCGAATGCGTACGCGACCGGTTGGCTCGGTGCGAGCATCAACGGCAGCGGCAAGCGGTTCGATCTGGAAGTGCGTCTCGGCGCGGGCGCGTACATTTGCGGCGAAGAAACGTCGTTGTTGGAAAGCCTCGAAGGCAAGCGCGGACAGATACGTTTCAAGCCGCCGCTGCCGGCGTTGAAAGGACTGTTCGGGCAACCGACCGTCGTCAACAACGTCATCACCTTGGCAAGCGTTCCGATCATCCTGGACCGCGGTTCCACGTTCTACAAAGATTATGGCGTCGGCCGCTCGCGCGGCACGTTACCGCTGCAACTGGCCGGAAATCTCAAGCGCACGGGATTGGTCGAAAAGGCGTTTGGCGTAACGCTGCGTGAATTGCTGTACGACTACGGCGGCGGCTCTCTCTCTGGAAAGCAGATTCGCGCGGTACAGGTCGGCGGGCCGCTGGGCGCCTACTTGCCCGAGTCGCAGTTCGACACGATGGTTGATTATGAGGCGTTCGCGGCCGCCGGCGCGATGCTCGGGCACGGCGGCATCGTCGCTTTCGACGATACGGTCGACATGCTCGAACAGGCGCGCTACGCGATGGAATTCTGTGCGGTCGAATCCTGCGGCAAATGCACGCCGTGCCGCATCGGTTCGACGCGTGGCGTGGAAGTGATCGATCGTATTCGGGCGGGCATCGATCGCGAGAAGAATCTCGTATTGATTACCGATCTTTGCGAAACCATGCGTCACGGTTCGCTGTGCGCGTTGGGTGGACTCACGCCCGATCCGGTGCGCTCGGCCATCAAATTTTTCCCGGAAGATTTCGCGCCGCAACGTTCCACCGTGAACGCCGCGTAGCGAAGGAGAGTTGTCATGTTGTCGATCGTAGAACTGGACTTCGGCACACCGAAGAAAAAATCCGAAAAACAGGTGGCGCTGACCATCGACGGATTCAACGTGACCGTTCCCGAAGGCACTTCGGTCATGCACGCCGCGTCGACGATCGGCATCGGCATTCCGAAATTGTGCGCGACCGAGTTGCTCGATGCGTTCGGTTCGTGCCGTTTGTGTCTCGTGCAGGTCGAGGGTATGAAGGGCTATCCGGCCTCGTGCACGACGCCTGTCGCCGAAGGCATGAAGGTGACGACGCAGAACGCGAAGCTCGCCGAAATCCGCCGCGGCGTAATGGAACTGTATATCTCCGATCATCCGCTCGATTGCCTGACGTGTCCGGCCAACGGCCACTGCGAATTGCAGGATATGGCCGGCGGCGTGGGTCTGCGCGAAGTGCGTTACGGCTACGAAGGTCAGAATCACGTCTACACGAAGCAAGCGGACGGCACGCTCAATCCGCTGTTCGCGAAGAAGGACGAGACGAATCCGTACTTCACCTTCGATCCATCGAAGTGCATCGTATGCTCGCGCTGCGTGCGCGCCTGCGACGAACAACAGGGAACGCTCGCGCTGACGATTCAGGGCCGCGGTTTCGAATCGAAAGTCTCGCCGAGCAACGACGACAACTTCCTCGATTCCGAATGCGTCTCGTGCGGCGCCTGCGTGCAGGCGTGTCCCACGGCGACGCTGTCGGAAAAATCACTGATCCAGATGGGCCAGGCCGATCACAGCGCGATCACGACGTGCGCGTATTGCGGCGTCGGCTGTTCGTTCCGCGCCGAGATGAAAGGCAGCGAACTGGTTCGCATGGTGCCGAATAAAAACGGTCAGGCCAATCACGGCCACTCGTGCGTGAAGGGCCGCTTCGCGATCGGTTATGCGACACACCCCGATCGCATCATGAAACCGATGATCCGTTCCAAGATTTCCGATCCATGGCGCGAAGTGAGTTGGGAAGAAGCGATCGCGTACGCCGCGTCCGAATTCAAACGCATCCAGGCGAAATACGGCCGCGATTCGATCGGCGGCATCACCTCGTCGCGCTGCACGAACGAAGAAACGTATCTCGTGCAGAAACTCGTGCGCGCCGCATTTGGCAACAACAATGTCGATACGTGCGCGCGCGTTTGCCATTCGCCGACCGGTTACGGGTTGAAGCAGACGCTCGGCGAATCCGCCGGCACGCAGGATTTCGATTCGGTGATGAAGGCCGATGTCATCATGGTCATCGGCGCGAATCCGACCGATGGTCATCCCGTTTTCGCGTCTCAGATGAAACGTCGCCTTCGCAACGGCGCGAAGCTCATCGTGGCCGATCCGCGTCGGATCGACTTGGTGCACACGCCTCACATCAATGCCGACTATCACTTGCAGTTGCGTCCGGGAACGAACGTCGCGTTGATCAATTCGTTGGCGCACGTCGTCGTGACGGAAGGGTTGGTCAAAGAAGATTTCGTGCGCGAACGCTGCGAGATCGAGTCGTTCGACAAGTGGCGCGCATTTGTCAGCGAAGCGCGCAACTCGCCGGAGGAAATGGAAAAGATCACGGGCGTGCCGGCCGAAACGGTGCGCGCCGCGGCGCGTTTGTTCGCGACGGGCGGCAACGGAGCGATCTATTACGGCCTCGGCGTCACCGAGCATTCGCAAGGCTCGACGATGGTGATGGGCATCGCCAATCTCGCGATGGCGACGGGGAATATCGGCCGCGAAGGCGTGGGCGTGAATCCGCTGCGCGGCCAGAACAACGTGCAGGGTTCGTGTGACATGGGTTCGTTCCCGCATGAATTTCCCGGCTATCGTCATGTCAGCGACGATGTGACGCGTCTGTTGTTCGAAAAGGAATATGGCGTTCCGCTGCACAACGAACCGGGCCTGCGCATCCCGAACATGTTCGAAGCGGCGCTCGATGGCGAGTTCAAAGGTCTGTATATCGAAGGCGAGGACATCGGGCAGAGCGATCCGAACACGCAGCACGTCACGGTAGCGCTGAGCGCGATGGAATGCATCATCGTGCAGGATCTGTTCTTGAACGAGACGGCGAAATTTGCGCACGTGTTCCTGCCGGGTTCGTCGTTTCTCGAGAAGGACGGCACGTTCACCAACGCCGAACGCCGTATTTCGCGCGTGCGTAAAGTGATGGACGCGAAGTCCGGTTACGCCGATTGGGAAATCACGCAGTTGTTGTCGAACGCGATGGGTTATGCGATGACGTACACGCATCCCTCGCAGATCATGGACGAGATCGCGCGCCTCACGCCGACGTTCACCGGTGTCAGCTTCGACAAGATCGACCAACTCGGTTCGATCCAGTGGCCGTGCAATGCCGAGCATCCGAACGGCACGCCGACGATGCACGTCGACACCTTTGTGCGCGGCAAGGGAAAATTCCTGCTCACCGAATACGTGGCGACGGACGAGAAGATCAATCAGAAATTCCCACTGATTCTCACCACCGGACGCATCCTGTCGCAATACAACGTCGGTGCACAGACGCGGCGCACGGCGAACGTGACGTGGCACGCGGAAGACTTGCTCGAATTGCATCCACAAGATGCCGAAGATCGTGGTATCAACAGCGGCGATTGGGTCGGCATAGAAAGCCGCGCGGGCGAAACGGTGTTGCGCGCGCGAGTCAGCGATCGGATGCAGCCCGGCGTCGTCTACACGACGTTTCATTTCCCGTTCTCCGGCGCGAACGTCATCACGACGGACAATTCCGACTGGGCGACCAACTGTCCCGAATACAAAGTCACCGCCGTGCAGGTCACGCGTGTGACGCAGCCGTCCGAATGGCAAAAACGCTATCGTCAGTTCAGCGAACAACAGCAGGAATTGCTCGACCATGCCACAGCGGCCAAATGACAAGGCCGACACCAAGGCGTTGCCGATCGGCGCCGTGCGGCGTCCGGTCGAGCGGACGCGCGGCGGCGTAACGTCGCGCATCAGCGACGCGATCGCCGAGGAATTGCCGGTCGCGTTGATCTACAACGATCGGCCGCACGCGGTCATGATGGCCACACCGTTCGATCTGGAAGATTTCGCGCTTGGGTTTTCGCTGACGGAGGGCATCATCGCCGACGTTTCCGAATGCGAAAATGTCCAGATCGATCCGGCGCTCGCGGGCATCGAAGTGAACATTCGCGTGCCCGAACATCGCGGCGCGGTACTCGAAAATCGTGTGCGTGAATTGACGGGCCGCACCGGCTGTGGACTTTGCGGCGCGCAGACGCTCGAGGCCGCCGTGCGCCATCCCCCGGCGGTGTCGGAGCCCGCGACGTTTAGCGATGTCGCACTCCATCGCGCGATCTCGGAATTGCAGAGTCGTCAGACGATCAACATCGCCACGGGTGCGACGCACGCCGCCGCGTGGGTGTTACCTAACGGATTCGTCGAACTCGTCCGCGAAGACGTGGGACGCCACAACGCGCTCGATAAACTCGTCGGCGCGATGCTGCGCGCGAAGCTCGACGTCCACGAAGGATTTCTGCTCGTCACCAGCCGCGGCAGCTACGAAATGGTGATGAAGGCCGCGACTGTCGGCATCGGCTCGCTCGTCGCCATCTCCGCGCCGACTGCACTCGCCATCGCGCTCGCGCAGGAAAGCAATGTCACGCTCGTCGGTTTCGCGCGGGCAGATGGCTATTCCGTTTACGCCAATGGACATCGTTTGATCGAAGAACGCGGACAACTGAAAGGTGTGGTTGCATGAATATCGAACGTCTCGTTGCCATGGCCAACGACATCGCGAATTTCTTTCACGCCGAATCCGATCACACCGTGGCGCTCGAAGGCATCAGCGATCACATGAAGAAGTTTTGGGAACCGCGCATGCGCAAGCAAATCGTCGCGTACGCACGTGGCGATAATCACGCAGAATTGAATGGCCTGGCTTACGAAGGCGTCATGCGGCTGGCCGAACTCGACGCTGTCAAGGCCTGATCGCTTCACCGTTTTTCGACACGCCGATGCGATAACCTCGTTAAATGGATACCGGCATCGTTTGGTTTCGCAGGGATTTGCGACTGCAGGACAATCCTGCGCTCGATGCCGCGTTGCGCGCTCACGATCGCGTGTTGTGTATCTACATCCATGCGCCGGACGAAGAGAAGCCGTGGCAGCCAGGGGCAGCGAGTCGGTGGTGGCTGCATCATTCGCTGACGGCGCTGGACGGGGATTTGCGTAAGCGCAAGTCGGGGTTGCATGTCCTCGTCGGCAAGTCGACGTCGGTACTGACGACGCTGGCGAGGCAAACGAAAGCGCGCGCGGTTTACTGGAATCGGCTTTACGAGCCGGCGATTCTGAAGCGTGACAAAGCCGTCGAAGCGACGCTCGAAAAGCTTGGCGTGGCGGTGACCGCCTGCAATGCCGCATTGCTCGTCGAGCCGTGGATACCCAAGACGAAACAAGGTGGGCCGTACAAGGTGTTCACGCCCTACTGGCGCAATGTGCGCGAACAGCTTCATCCGCAGCCACCGTTGCGTGTTCCGTCGAAAATACCTTCCCCACGCGTCGCAGGCGGAACAACGATCGCGGCGTTGAAACTCCTGCCTGAAATTCCGTGGGACAAAGAATTCTATACACACTGGGCGCCGGGCGAGCAGGGCGCACAGCGGCGCCTCGCGAAGTTTTTGAAATCCGGCATCAAAGACTACAGGCTCGGCCGCGATCGTCCGGCGGAAGAGTGGACATCGTCGCTTTCTCCACATTTACACTTCGGCGAAATCGGACCGCGGCAGATTGCGTGGCGGGTTTTCCAGTCACACAAAAGCACAAGTGGCGAGTGGTTCTTGCGCGAGCTCGGATGGCGCGAATTTTCGCATCACCTGATGTATCACTTCCCTAAGACTCCGATTCAAAATCTCAATTCGAGTTTCGACAAATTTCCGTGGGCGCGCAGCAACGCCGCCGCGATGAAGCGTTGGCAGCGCGGCCGCACCGGGCTTCCGATGATCGACGCCGGCATGCGCCAATTATGGAAGACGGGCTGGATGCACAATCGCGTGCGCATGCTCGTGGCGAGTTTTTTGACCAAGAACATGCGCCAACATTGGCTGGAAGGCGCGCGCTGGTTTTGGGACACGCTCGTCGATGCCGATCTTGCCAACAACACGCAGGGCTGGCAGTGGACGGCCGGCAGCGGCGCCGATGCCGCGCCGTATTTCCGTATCTTCAATCCGGTGACGCAAGGTAAGCGTTTCGATCCGGATGGCGACTACGTGCGGCGTTGGGTGCCGGAATTGAAACGCGCATCGAAGAAACTGGTGCACGAACCGTGGCTCGATCCCGACTGGCTGAAGAAAACGAAGTATCCGGCGCCGCTCGTTGATCTGGGCGAATCGCGCGCGGCGGCGTTGGCGGCATTTCAGAAAATGCGAAGGAAAACTCGCTAACATCACGCGCCTGTTGTCGGGATTGTCATGAAGCGCCAATTCGCACTCATCGTCGCCTTGATCGCCTGGTTTGCCCTTGTTGTGCAGCTGGTCGTCTCGATCCGCACGGGCATCGCGCGAGGCGGCGGTTGGGCGTTCGGGCTCTGGATGTACATCGCATTTTTCACCGTGACGACGAATTTGATAGTGGCGGCGTCATCGCTTCTCTTGGCGGTCGCGCCTGACTCGCGCGCCGGACGCGCGCTCGGCGACGGCAATTCGCTGACGGGTATCGCGGCGTGCATCATCTTGGTCGCTCTGACCTACAACGCGCTGCTGGCGGGCCTTTGGCAGCCGCGCGGGTGGCAACTCATTGCCGATCTGGCGCTACACGATCTCGTGCCGATTCTTTTCGTCGCGCTGTGGTGGATCGCGGTTCCGCGACGATCGATCGTGTTCCGCCGCGCCGCGCTGTGGGCGCTCTATCCGGTTCTGTATTTCGCTTATGCCATGATTCGCGGCGTGCTGACGGATTTTTATCCGTATCCGTTTATCAACGTCGATCAACTAGGTTTCGTCGCGGTCGCCATCAACGCTCTTGGCGTGTTGCTGGCGTTCTTCGTCATTCTCGCGATCTTGACCGCGGTCAAAGTTTCTTTTCGCGCAACAAGATCGCGAGAAACGGCGGCGTGATCATCGCCGTCAATAGCGACATCGCGACAATCAACGCATAGACGCGAGGCGTGAATACGCCGGCCGCAAGTCCCAAACTCGCCACGACGACGCCGACCTCGCCACGCGGCACCATGCCGATGCCGACGATGAGTGCGCCTTTTTTGCCCAGCGATAGTGCGCCCAAAAACCCACCGATCAATTTCGATGCAACGGCGATCACGGTGATGATCGCGAGCGCACCCAGCGCGTTCCAGTCCGCAAGTTGTGCGAGTTCGACTTTCGTTCCGGTGACGACGAAGAAGAACGGCGTCATCAATGCAAGCAGCGGCTGCGTTTGATGTTCGAGCGTTTCACGCTGCTTCGTTTCCGATGCGATCGTGCCCGCGAGAAAGGCGCCGATGATCGCGGCGAGTCCGAATTGCGTCGACAGGAACGCGAGGCCGAGACAAAGCGCCAGCACGATCGTCAGCGGCGATAGCGGATTGATCGGCGCTTCGAGAAGCCGTGACGAGTGTTGGGCGACGCGCGTACCCACGAACGCGATCACGACGACGAAGCCGACTGCTTCGACCAGAATCAGGACGAGGTGGCCGATCTGCAAGCTCTCGCCGGATTGCAGCGCAGTGACGACGCCCAGCAACAGCATCGCGAGAATGTCGTCGATGACGGCGGCGCCCAAAATGACGCGGCTTTCTTCGCGCTGCAGCGCGCCGAGTTCTTGCAGCACGCGTGCGGTGATTCCCGCCGACGTCGCGACGAACGCCGCCGCGACAAACATCGATTGCGCCCATTCGTAACCGGAACCGTGCGCCCACATCGCGCCGAGCACGAACGGCACGAGGACACCGAGTACGCCGACTTGAACGGCGCTGCGGCCGACGCGTTTCATCTCGGCAAGACGCGTTTCCAGGCCGACCGAAAAAAGTAAGAGAACCACCCCGATTTCGGCCAGCACGTCGAGCGCTTCGGCGGGCTGTACCCACCCGAGCAAGGAAGGGCCGACGACACAGCCCGCGGCGATTTCACCGACGACACCCGGCATCTTGATCCGCTGCGCGATTTCCGCACCGATCTGTGCAGCGATGAATACGATGAACAAGCTCAACAGGATCGCGCTGCCGTGTTCCACGATGTTCCCCGTCGCCGCGGTTTCGCCGCCTTCGCGGGGATGCTACACGCGGAAAATAAAAAAGTGGGGAAATTGCACGTTTGACGGATCGCATGAGACTTATGCGCGGTGTTTTGCGCATAGATGGATATCCGTCCAAGAGGAATCTGCCATGCGCCGCGCACCTTCGTTATTCGCCTGGACGCTGCTATTCGTATTTTTCGCTGCTGCGCACCACGCGCTGGCGGCGCAGAGTCCGCTGCTGAACGCCACGCAAGTCAGTGCCGGGTCATTCCACACGTGTGCCATCGTCAACGGCGGCGTGCAATGTTGGGGTTTCAACTTTGACGGACAGCTCGGCAACGGAAGCTACGATGACAGCGGTTCGCCGGTCCCTGTGAAAGATCTGCAATCGGGCGTCACCGCGCTGGGCACGGGTGGCTATCACACATGCGCCATTGTGGGCGGAGGGGTGAAATGCTGGGGCCGCAACCCGGACGGCGAACTGGGCGATGGGAGTGTCGCCGACAGCGCCGTTCCCGTCAGCGTGCTGGGATTGAGCAACGTCACGGCCATTTATGCGGGCCAATATCACACGTGCGCGACGATCAGCGATGGCAGCGTGCGCTGCTGGGGATGGAACGGCAACGGACAACTCGGCGACGGTACGCACAATGCGACCAACACGGGCAGTCCGACGACAGTGACGGGCGTAACCAACGTGACGATGTTGTCGGCCGGCGGTCTGCACACGTGCGCGCTGGTCAGTAGCGCCGTGAAATGCTGGGGCTACAACGCGCAGGGCGAATTGGGCAACGGATCGACGACGGACACCACGTCCGCCGTCAGCGTCAACGGATTGAGCGGCGTGACGTCGATCTCCGCCGGCCTGTATCACACGTGTGCGATCGTGAGTGCGGGCGCGGTGCGCTGTTGGGGCTACAACTCGGCCGGGCAACTCGGCAACAACAGCACGACGTCGACGAACTCCGGCGCGCCGGTCTCCGTTTCCGGCATCGCATCAGGCGCAACCGCGCTGGCGGCCGGCGGGTATCACACGTGCGCGATCGTGTCCGGTGCGGAACGTTGCTGGGGTTACAACTTTTTGGGTCAACTCGGCAACAATTCGATGTCGCAGAGCCTGGTGCCGGTTGCGGTCAACGGGCTTGGCAGCGGCGTCACTGCGATTACGGCCGGTGTTTATCACTCGTGTGCGCAAGTCACGGTGAGTGGGCTGCATGAGACGAAGTGCTGGGGCGACAACATCGACGGCGAAATCGGCTTGGACGATTTTCCCTTTCAAACGCAGCTGACGCCGGTCGTCGGTTTGGCGACGGGCGCGACGGCGCTCGCGAAAGGTCCCTATGCCGAGCATTCGTGCGCGATCGTAAACGGTACGGCCCAGTGCTGGGGCAACAATGCGTACGGCCAACTGGGTAATGGCACATTGGTCGATAGTTCCGTGCCCGTGACAGTTACGGGATTGAACGGCGGCGTGAGCGACATCGCCGATGGCGCCGCGCACACCTGTGCCGCCGTCAATGGAAAGGCGATGTGCTGGGGCAGCAACGTCACCGGACAACTCGGCAACGGATCGACCAGCGATAGCACCACGCCAGTCGTTGCGATCGGCGCCGGGGTAACTGCGATCAGCGCGGGCTACGCGTATAGTTGCGCCATCGTCAGCGGTGGCGTGAAGTGTTGGGGCAATAATCAAAGCGGCGAGCTGGGCAACGGTTCGACAAGCGAAAGCAACTCGCCCGTGTCCGTCCAGGGACTCAACGGAACCGCCGTTTCCATCGCCATCGGCGTTGCGCACACGTGCGCCGCGATGAGCACGGGCAAAGTCCAATGCTGGGGCTACAACTCGAACGGACAACTCGGTAACGGCACGAATGTGTCTACGGGTACCAATCTTCCCGTCACCGTCTCCGGCATCACGAGTGGCGCCACAGCCGTTGCGACGGGCGGATACCACACGTGCGCGATCGTGAGCGGTGGTGTGCAATGTTGGGGTGACGGCCAATCCGGGCAGTTGGGCGACGGATCACTCGCCGATAGCTACATTCCTGTCGCCGCCATCGGGCTTTCTACCAACGTCACCCAGATTTCGGAAGGAAATTCGTTTAGCACCGCCATCCAGAGCGGTGTCGCCTACAGCTGGGGCGATTTGAACAGTTTGGGCGGAGCCACCTCCGATTTGGTGAGCACGCCGCTTGCCCTGAATCTCGGCGCGACAGTGTCGACCATCGGCACTGGTATCACGCACGCCTGCGGCATCATCGGGGGAGCGGTGTTGTGCGTCGGTTCCGACTACTTCGGCGAACTCGGCGACGGACGCAGCGTGTTCCTGGAAACCCCAGGAACCGTTCTTCAGGGCGACGCGATTTTCACCGACAACTTCGAGGGTGACTAGCCGCGCAATCGGCAGCATGGACGTGCGATCCGCCATGCGATTTTCCGATTAAGCGATTCGGCCGCCGCAACAACCGGTAAAATGCTCCGCTCGTCCAAGGACATCGTGATGAGCAAGGCCGCTTCCGCTGACATAAAGAAAATCGCCGCGAAACTTCGCGAGCAAATCGACGACGCCAATCATCGCTATCACGTGCTCGACGAACCGACGATCACGGACGCCGATTACGATCGGCTGATGCGCGAACTCGAAGCCTTGGAATCGGCCAACCCCGAGTTGCGCACGCCCGATTCGCCGACGCAGCGCGTCGGTTCCGAACCGTCACGCGAATTTGCGGAAGTTCGTCATCACGTACCCATGCTGTCGCTCGCGAACGCATTCACCGAAGAAGAAGTAGCCGATTTCGCGCGAAAAATCGTCGATCGTCTGGGTCGCGAGGATTTGGAATTCTCCGTCGAACCCAAATTCGACGGACTAGCGATCAGCCTTCGTTATGAAGACGGCGCATTCGTGCGCGGCGCGACGCGCGGGGACGGCGAGCGTGGTGAAGACGTCACGCCGAATCTGCGTACGATAAAAAGTATACCTTTGCGCCTGCGCGAAAAAGATTGGCCGAGTGTGCTCGAAGTCCGCGGCGAGGTTTACATGCCGCGCGCGGCTTTCGAGAAATACAACGAGAAAGCGCGCGCGTCGGACGGCAGGATCAAACCGCTCGTCAACCCGCGCAACGGAGCGGCCGGATCGCTGCGCCAACTCGATC
>CAZZWP010000056.1:0-11853 GCA_964657965.1 uncultured Rudaea sp.
CGCCGACGCGACATCCGTGTCGCGGCGGCGAACGGCGCACATCCTGTGCGCCCTCACTCGAGAGGTGGGTTTTAGTGTGGGATAGCCAGGCGGGGCCAAGGGAGACTTTTCTTCTGTTTTGGCTTTGCGATTCGTGCTGGCTTGCCTCTTTTGCGATTTGTGGTTAGGCGGTCGACGGCCTCTTTTGAGAGATAGCCGCCGCTGAACAGTTGGCCCTGCGCTATTTGTGAGATGTTTTGCCAGAAGCTTTTCATGGTGGTGCTCCAATCCGGTGCGTGCAGCCACGATAGTCGTCGGCGATGGTCGAAAAAAGCGACGGTTTTGCAATCGAGAAGTGAATTTTCCTCACGTCAGTCCGGTCAGAGAAGGAATAGGGCACCGAGCGGGTGAAATCGCGTCGGGGTATCATGATCAGTCACGGCTTGCGATCGACTAGGAGCGTCCCATGAAGTCTTCGAAAATTATACTTTTTAGTGTTTGTAGCATTTTAGCCTTGAACGCCTGCAGTCAAACGAATGCGCCGGCACCCGCCGCCGCGGCGCCGACGCGCGCGGCCGATCAGCCAGCCAATCCGCCGCCGCCGCAAAGCGCGGCGCCGACGACAGATGCGAAACTCGATTCCGTGCTCGCCGGTTCGTGGCGTGACGCCGCGAACAAGGCGCGCGATCAATTCCGTCATCCAAAGCAGACGCTCGATTTCTTCGGGCTCAAACCCGGCATGAGTTTGATCGAAGTCACGCCCGGGGGCGGCTGGTACTCGGAAATCCTCGCGCCGTTCCTGAAAGGCAACGGCAGCTATGTTGCTGCGATCACGATTCCGAAAAAACCGAAAAGTGAAGACGCGAGCGACAAAGACGCGTTGCATACCAAATTCGCCGGCGACGCCGCCGAATACGGCGATGCTAAATTCATCGAATTCGACGGGTCGGCACCCAATCTCGGGCCCGACAATTCCGCCGACATGGTCGTCACGTTCCGTAACGTACATAACTGGGTGATGTCCGATATGGCGCCGCAAATGTTCAAGGCGTTTTTCGCGGTACTCAAACCGGGCGGCGTGCTCGGTGTCACCGATCACCGCGCGGCAGCGGGCGCCGATCTCGAGAAGATCAAACGCACCGGTTATTTGCCGGAAGACTTTGTGATCAAACTGGCGACCGACGCGGGCTTCAAACTCGAGGGCAAGAGCGAGATCAACGCCAACCCGAAAGACACCAAGGATTATCCGCAAGGCGTGTGGACATTGCCGCCGACGTACGCGATGAACGCTGTCGATCACGACAAGTATGCGGCCATCGGCGAGTCCGACCGCATGACCCTGAAGTTCGTGAAGCCGGGTTCCGATCAGATCTTCAGCGGCGCGTCGGATGCGCCGAAACCCGCCGCCAAACCGTAGCGATCATGGCGGGCGATGCGAAGGCGTCGCCCGCTAATGGAATGCTCGTCGCACTCAACAAACCGTTCAACGTGCTGTGTCAGTTCACGGACGACCACGCGCCGCCACGCCGGACGTTGGCCGATTACGTGAAGTTTCCCGACATCTATCCTGCTGGGCGGCTGGATTTCGACAGCGAAGGATTGCTGTTGCTCACCGACGAAGGAAAATTGGCGAAACGTTTGACCGATCCACGTCATCGCACCACTAAATCGTACGCTGTTCAAATCGAAGGGACGCCGCGCATCGATCAGTTCGCGCGGTTGCGCAAAGGTATACTTTTAAACGACGGCATGACCCTGCCTGCCGAGGTCGAGCCCATCGCAAGTCCGACATGGCTATGGCTGCGCGATCCGCCGATCCGCTTCCGCAAAACCGTGCCGGATAGTTGGATCGAGATTACCATTCGCGAGGGTCGCAATCGTCAAGTGCGGCGCATGACGGCGGCCGTCGGACTGCCCACACTCCGGCTGATTCGCACGCGCATCGGCGACATCACACTCGACGGACTTGAACCGGGATCGACACGCATCGAACACACATGACGTCATTCAAAGATCACTTTTCCGGCCACGCGGATATTTATCGCGATGCGCGCCCGACGTATCCGCGCGAATTGTTTGCATGGCTGGCGCAGCAGGCGCCGAGCAACGCCCTGGCCTGGGATTGCGGTTGCGGCAATGGGCAGGCCACCTCCGCGCTGGCCGGGCATTTCGCGCGCGTCATCGGTACGGATCCCAGCGCCAATCAGATCGCCGGTGCGGAGCAGAAAGCGAACGTCGAATATCGCGTCGAGCCCGCAGAACATTCGTCGCTCGCGGGCGCCAGCGCGAGCCTGATCACTGTCGCGCAAGCGCTGCATTGGTTCGATCACGCGGCTTTTTACACGGAAGTAAAGCGCGTGCTGGCGCCGTCCGGCCTATTCGCAGCATGGGCTTATTCCGATTGTTCGACCGGCGATCGAACGATCGATCGTATCAAAGACACGCTATATAACGATCGCACCGGACCGTATTGGCCGCCGGAGCGCATGCACGTCGACGCAGGTTATAAAACGCTGCCTTTTCCCTTTGTGGAAGTTGCCGCACCCGTTTTTCCGATGGTTGCGTATTGGACGGTCGACCATCTGCTGGCCTATTTCCGATCGTGGTCGGCGACGCAGCGTTACATCAAGGACAAAGGTGCCGATCCCGTCGCGAGCATTGAACCGCAATTGCGCGTGGCGTGGGGCGATCCCGCCGACGTGCGAGAAGTTCGCTGGCAATTCCACTTGCGTTGCGGGAAAAACGCCTAGCCAGCCCAGCGTTCGCGATCGATGCCGAGTGCGGCGAAACCTGCTTCGCCGGTCGGGCTGACGATCAACGCACGCGATGCGCGTCGTCGGCGTAGCCAACCGCAGTCGAAGAATCGTTGCGACAACTGGGTTCCCAACGGTCCGGCCAGATGAAATTGCCGCTCGGTCCAATCGACACAGGGCCGTCCGAGCAACGCGGCGATGTCATCGCTCGCGTCGATCAGTGCGCTGGAAACGAGCAGTCGACGGCCGCGCGATGTGAGCCGAAGTGCGCCGCTACTTGCGGAAAACGCGCGGCGCGAGCTCAGACTTTCGAACAGCGCGACGCCGAGACGGCCCGCGAGATGGCGGTAGCACGTTCGTACGCGACTCATCGCCTCGTCGGCGCTACTGCGTTTCGTGATCGCCGGTTTCGACACGCCGAGCAAAGACAGCGTTTCGACAACCTGCGCCACGTCGTCGCTTGCGATTCGATAATAGCGATGCCGACCTTGCGGAATGACGGTCAGAAGTCCACCTTCGCATAATTTGCGCAGATGCACGCTGGCGGTGGCCGGTGATACGGCGGCAATGTCGGCCAGTTCGCCGGCGGGCCGAGCGCTGCCGTCCATCAGTGCCAGAACGATGGCGGCGCGTGCCGGTTCGGCGAGCACGGTGCCGATGTCGGCGAGTCGATAGCGGCTGATCGTTTCGAATGAAATCATTCGCGCAGGATAAAACATTTTCGCGACGGACATTTCGTCGTGCGACGAAACGTCGTTGACTGCGGCAGGATATGATCGAGGCCGACAACCCATCAAGCGAGCACGATGAACGCAAGCGCATTGCAACCGCAAACGACGCGCGATTGGATAACGCCGATCGAGCTGCTCGCACTCGGCGCGATTTGGGGCGGTTCATTTCTTTTCATGCGCGTGGCCGCATCGGATTTTGGTCCGTTCGCGCTCGTCGAAGTGCGCGTCATCCTTGGCGCCGCGACATTGCTGCCGTTTTTGTGGCGCGCACGCGCGGTACTCACGCCGCGCCATTGGCTGCGCATGGCGGTCGTCGGCATGGCGAATTCAGCAATCCCGTTCACGTTGTTCGCGTGGGGTGCCGAGCGCGCACCCGCCGGCGTCGGTGCGATCACCAATTCGATGACGCCGCTGTTCACCGCACTCGTCGCCTTTGTCGTGTGGCGCGATGCGATCAGCGTGCGCAGCGCGGTCGCATTGATCGTTGGGTTCATCGGCGTCGTCATTCTCGCCGGATCGCATGTCGAAGGCGCCGATGTGTTGCAAGCGGCCGTCGCCGGGACGATCGCATCGCTAAGTTACGGCGTGGCCGCGAATCTGACCAAACGCTGGCTCGCCGATATTCCGCCGGCCGCCGCCGTTGCGGGAACGTTGAGTTGCGGCGCCATTCTCATCGCGCCATTCGCATTGACGCACCTGCCCACCGCGCCGATTCCCGCGCAATCGTGGTTCGCCGTGGCAATGCTCGGGATTCTTTGTACGGGTATCGCGTATGCGTTGCTGTTCCGACTCATCGCGCGCGTCGGCGCGCCGCGCGCGATCACGTGCACGTATCTCATTCCATTATTCGGTGTCGGCTGGGCGTGGTTGCTGCTCGGCGAATCGCCAACGCTCACGATGTTGATCGCCGGTGCGCTGATTCTGGGGAGTGTGATTTTGAGTCAACGACAGCCGAAAAAGTTGAGCTAGCGATTCGTTAGCTGAATTTCGATACGCCGATTCTTCGCATACGCGGCTTCGGTATCGGCTGCATCCAACGGTTGAAATTGCCCAAATCCGTTGGCCGATAAGCGATGCGCGGGAATTCCCTGCACGACGAGATATTTCACGATCGCCACGGCGCGTGCGGTCGACAATTCCCAGTTCGACGGAAATTGATCGGTGTGGATCGGACGTTTGTCTGTGTGGCCGTCGATGCGCACCACCCAATCGAGATCGGATGGAATTTCCGCCGACACCGCGTTCAATGTCTCGGCCAATTTATCGAGATTCGATTGCGCGCCGGGATTCAAATCGGCCGAGCCGGTGTCGAAAAGAACGTCGGTCGGAACGACGAACCGGTCGCCGATGACGCGAATATCGCCACGCGTACCAAGCACTTCACGCAGTTTGCCGAAAAATTCCGAGCGGTATTTTTCGAGTTGGTTGACCTTGTTCGCCAGCGCGAGATTCAGCTGCGCGCCGAGATCGGCGATCTTCGCATCTTTGTCTTTGACGTTCGCGTTGGCCAGATCGAGCGCGGCCGACAGTTTGTTGAGTTGATCGCGCACGGCGGCGAGCTGGCGATTCAACAACTCCACTTGCGCGGCGGATTGCGCATTGAGGTCCGTCGCTGCGACGAGATCTTTCTTCGATGTGTCGAGCTGACCCGACAAGCTTGCGACTTGCTGTTCCAACTGCGCCTTCAATTCGCTGAGCGCGGCGATATCGGCGCTGAGCTTCGCGGCCTCCGCGCTGGCCGCGTCGAGTTGATTCTTGATGGCGTCACGCTCGCTCGTGGCCGAGCCGAGCGATGCCGATAACTCGTTCGTCTTCGTCTGCAGATCGCGATTGGCGCCTTCCGCCAGCGACAGCGTTTTCGACAATTGCGCTATCTGCGCGTTGAGTTGCGCTAGCGCTTCGTTCTTACCGGCTATCGTCGTCGATAAAACGAACTGACCGATGGCGAACAACAACAACACGAATACCATCACGAGAATCAGCGACGACAACGCGTCGACGAATCCCGGCCAGATGTCGAGCGTGCGCCGACGGCGTCCGATCGAATTCACGGATTGGCTCCGCTGCGTTTGCCGTCGACGGCGGCGGCGATCGTCCGCGAAAGCAATCGCATTTCGCTGCGGAATTCGTCGGAAAGCCGCGCACCGCCATTGGGTGCGGCGGCAAGCGTCTTGAGTACGTTCTTCAACTCTTCCTGCGTTTCCGACATGCCGCGCAGCTCGCGCGATTCGCGGCCGAGCACGTCGGTGAGTCGTGTCAGTTGCGTGTTCAATTCGCTCAACTGTTCCGTCGAACTGCGGCGTTCGCGTTCGGATTCGGTCAACGCGCGTTGCATGCGCTCGAGCCCGTCGGCGGTTTGTTCGAGCAGTGCCTGCACGTACGCCGGCACACTCGCTTCGCCGTCGGATTGCAGCGAGCCGGATGACAACTTCGTCATGCCGGACAGCCAATCTTCAAGCTCGTTATAGAAGCGATTCTGCGCATGGCCCGCTTGAAGATCGAGAAATCCCAGCACGAGCGAACTGGCGAGACCGAACAGGGAAGTCGAAAAACTCGTCGACATGCCCGACAACGGCTGCTTCAGATTTTCCTTAAGCTGCGTGAACATCGCTGCCGGATCGCTGCCCACGCCGAGTGAACCGATGATGTCGGCGACGGAACGGATTGTTTCGAGCAAGCCCCAGAATGTACCGAGCAGGCCGAGGAAGATCGCCAGGCCGACCAGATAGCGCGACAGATCGCGTGATTCCTCCAGACGCAAATACACGCTGTCCAGAATCGAGCGCAACGATGGTGTCGACAGCGAAAATTTTCCGCGCTCGCGGCCCGCGAACATGCGTGCCATCGGCGCGAGCAATTTCGGTTTCGTGGGCAGAGGACGATCCGGCGGCGAGCGTTTGAACAACTCGATCCATTCGACATCGCGCGACAATAGAAAAACCTGACGGATGTTGACGACGATGCCCGCCACGAGCACCGCGAGAATCACGCCGTTGAAAAACGGATTCGCTTCAAAGTTTTGAATGAGTTTGCCCGCCATCAGTACAGCGAGCAGCGCAACGGCGACGAGAAAGCCGAACATCCAGATGAATACGTTGGAAGGTTTTGTCATGGAATCAGATCCGAAGACGAGTTGGATGCGTTCTGAGTGAGACTGGTTGCGCGGTCCGTTTGTTCCGCGTTCGGCATGAGGTTAAGCCACGGATATGAAAAATAACGGGCGATGGCGCGGCGATTCCCTCACGTCCCGCGCGGTTTGGCGCGGTGGGTCGGTTTCGCCGACCACGGATCGTCGGGCCACGGATGTTTCGGATAGCGGCCTTTCAGTTCTTTTTTGACTTCCGGGTAGGTGCGCTCCCAAAAGCCACGCAAATCCTGCGTCACCTGAATCGGTCGCTGCGCGGGCGAGAGAAGATGCAACGTCACCGGAATTTTTCCGCGCGCGATGCGCGGCGTGTCGGCGAGTCCGAACAGTTCCTGCAACTTGACGGCGAGAACCGGCGAGTGACCCTCATGATATTCCAGCGGACGCGTGTTGCCACTCGGCACCGTGATCGACTCCGGCGCCAGTTCGTCGACCGCGCGGCGTTGCGCGTAATCGAGTTGCGCCGCCAACGCAGCGCCGATGAGTTGTGGTGTCAGTGCATCCAGACGCGTCGAGTTGTTGAGATGCGGAATCAACCATTCGTCGAGTGATGCCCGCAACGCGTCGTCGCTGACATCGGGCAGGTTGAGATCGCGGCACCATTCGCGCAGACAATTGATCCGCGCGCGCAATGCGCGTGCTTGGTCGCTCCACGGCAATTCGTCGATGCGAAGATCGCGCACCGCTTTCAACAATCCGATGCTCGCGTCTTCCGGACGCGTCGGCACGCTGCGTCTGTCGAGCACGAGTTCACCGAACCGAACGATTTCGAAGGCTTCCGTCGAGCGCGACGATTCTTTCCATCGCACGATGCGTTCGCTGACGAGGCGGTCGGCAAAGTCGCGTTTCAGAATCGCCGCATCGAACGGCGCGGCGGAGAGAATCAAACTATCGCCTTCGTCGAATCGCAGATCGACGACGACGAGCCAAGGTTCCCCCACGAGCGCGCTGTTCTTGTGCAAATGCGCGCCGCGCCCGTTGCTCAAACGATAACGCTTCGGATCGCTCTCATCCTGGCGCGCGACGCGATCGGGAAACGCATGGATCAGCAGATTGCCGATGTCGTCGTTTTCTGCTGCGCGCGCAGGTTTCGGTTTGCGTCCGAGTGCCTCGCCGCGTCGCCGCCAATTCTTCGCGGCCTGATCGATCGCCGCTAGCATCGACACATCCGCATTGTAGGTTCGCGCGCCGCGCGCGCCCTCGCGTCGATAACCGATGAGTGCTGTGTAACGCAATTCGAAATCGTCGCTGCGCGCCTGATCACCGCGCAATGGACTGCGCGCGTCGATGAGTGCGATGAGATCGCACGCCACTTCCCACTTCGATTCCGGCGCACGCAGCAAGGCGGCGGCCAGTCTCGGCGCGGCACCCGTCGCGAGCATGGCTCGACCAAAATCGGTGATACGTCCTTGAACATCGAAGGCGCCGAGCAATGTCAGCAAATCGCGTGCGCTTGCCAACGCGCCGCTCGGCGGCGGATCGAGCCAGCGCAACGCGCTCGATCCCCACGCGGCGATATCGAGTGCCAATCCGGATAATTCCACCTGGCCGATTTCGGCACGACGCGACGGCTCGCGACGCTGACTCTGCGGCCACAAGCGATATGCGGTGCCGGCGGCGACGCGCCCCGCACGTCCCGCACGCTGATCGGCGGATGCCTGCGAAATCGCGACCGTTTCCAGACGCGTGAATCCGGAATTCGGATCGAGTCGCGGTTCCCGCGCAAGTCCCGTATCGATGACGGCGCGAATGCCGGGCAACGTGACGCTGGATTCGGCGATGTTCGTCGCCAACACGATACGTCGTTTATCCGCTGACGCCGGCGCCAGCGCCGCGTGCTGCTCGGCCAGCGAAAGTTCGCCATGCAACGCGACGATTTCGACGCCACTGACCGCTTGCAGCGCCATGCGCGCTTGTTCGATCTCGCGTCGCCCGGCGAGGAACACGAGCACATCGCCATCCGTCGTTTTCAACGCCGTTTCCGTCGTACGGCGAAGATGCGTCGGCCATTCTTCGTTCGGACGTGTCGGCGGATATTCGATGCGAACGGGAAAGCTGCGCCCCGCACTCGTAATGCGTGGCGCATCGAACCAGCGCGCGATGCGTTCGCCATCCAACGTCGCCGACATGATGACGAGTCGCAAATCGGGCCGCAGCGACGCTTGCACATCGAGCGCGAGCGCGGCGGCCAGATCGCCTTGCAAGTGACGCTCGTGGAATTCGTCGAAAAGAATGGCACCGATACCGCTCAATTCCGGATCGGCTTGAATGAGCCGCGTGAGAATGCCTTCCGTCACCACTTCGATGCGCGTGCGCGCCGAGACTTTCGATTCGAAACGGATGCGATAGCCGATCGTTTCGCCGGCCTCTTCCCGGCGCTGCTGTGCCATGAATTCGGCGGCGGCGCGCGCGGCGATGCGGCGCGGTTCGAGCATGAGGATTTTCTTGCCGCCGAGCCAATCGGCGTCGAGCAGCGCGGGCGGAACTTGCGTCGTCTTGCCGGCGCCGGGCGGCGCTTCGAGAACCAAACGCGTGTGAGCGGCGAGCGCCGCCGTTATCTCCGGCAGAATCTCGCTGATGGGAAATTGTATAATTGTATCCAAGTGGAAAATCGCTGACGCATCCGTGCGGCGTAACGCGGCGAATCCGAACCCACCACGCGGGCGGGATCGGATTCGGTCAAACGGATTTTACTGGCAAGTCAGTCCGTTTACTTGCGTCAAACGTTTCCACGTCTTCGAGCCGTTTCCGGTCGGCACGCCACTCGGTATGCCGGTACCCGTCGTGGCGTAGTTGAACGTCAACGTGTTGCAGTCGGGGAAGCTGACGTTGATCGTGCCCCACAAGGCTTGTGTCGCCTTGGCGCCGAAGTCGCCGGCGAATCCACCGTTGCTGTTGTAGCCCAGCGTCACGGACGCGTTACCCGGAGCGACGCCGTTCACATCGAGGTTGATGATTCCGCTGCCGATCAGCCAATACGGCGTACCGGTGGAATCGTAGGTGTACCAAGACACACTGACGAAACGCTGCGTGCCCGCAGTTCCGACTTCGCCGACTTCGGTCTGGATACCTTCGCCGCTGTGCGCGCTGTCATACCAGGTGCCGGTGAGGTATCCGGTAATCGGAAGCGGCTGCGAGGCGGCCGCGTAAAGCGCCGGATTATAGGCGGGGATATCGAATGGCTGACTGTCGAACTTAGGATTCGACTGTTGCAGAAGATTGTAGATGTTGATTTCTATCGCCGGATTGAAATTGAACTGCACGTCAGAGCCGTACGCATTCTCGATGACGAATACGCTGCTCTGGTAGAGCGGAGTGCCTGCGACATTGTCGGAAAGGAATGTGTTCGGATCTTGCAACGTGCGCAGCTCATAGGCGGATTGATCCGACAGCGTCACATACACCAATGGATAGACGGGATAGAGCGTCGTGAGGCCATCGACACTGGCTGGGCGATCGATTTCCAGCAACAGGGCGGACGTGCCGCCCGAGCACGGCACCCTGAAGATCGTGACGGTGTCGCTCTCTGTGTAATTAAGTTCGTCCGTGTTGCTGCCGGCGTATGCATCGCCGGACAGCGTGACGCTTTTCTGGACCGCCGCAGGGTCATTCGCATACAAACCCAGCAACAGCGGCGCTTGTAAGCAACTCGGCGGATAAGCGCGATCCGGGTTGGCAATCACCTCATTCGGCGTTGCTACTGCCTGCGTCATGTGCGACCGCGTCGAAGCGCGAATCGCAGCGGCCGACGGCGCGTTCGCCGCCGGTATCTGGGTGACGCCGGCCGCAAACGTCGGCAGCGCGGTGACGAAAAAAAGACCGGCGCCGACGATGGCGCGAGTGAGAGTAGAGCGCATGTTTACATCCTCTAATTGCAACGACACATTGCGGAGCGTGTCGCCGTTTCAGTTAATCGAGCGTGAATACCATCACATCTTGGCATAATCGCGCATCACTCCAAAATGTAAAAAAATGCTCATCGATATCGGCGCCAATCTTACGCACAGTTCATTTCAAAATGATCTCGACGCTGTGCTCGCGCGCGCGCGCGCCAACGGCGTTTCGCAACTCGTCGTCACGGGTGCCGATGCACAAGGATCGCGCGATGCATCGACGCTTGCGCGTCAGCATCCGTCGATGCTTTACGCGACGGCCGGCGTGCATCCGCATCACGCGAAAGATTTTCACGGCGAGATAGAAGCATTGTTAACGGAATTACAGTCGGAGAAAGAAGTCGTTGCCGTCGGCGAAACGGGGCTTGACTATAACCGCGACTTTTCGCCACGCGAAGCGCAGTTGTTCGCATTCGAACGGCAACTGGGTCTGGCCATCGACTGCGGAAAACCGGTGTTCTTGCATCAACGCGATGCGCACGCGGATTTCCTGTCCTGTCTCGACAATGTGCGCGATCGGATCAGTCGCGCCGTCGTGCATTGTTTCACGGGCGAGAAAAAGGAACTGTTCAATTATCTCGATCGCGATTTCTACATCGGCATCACCGGATGGATTTGCGACGAGCGGCGTGGCCTGCATTTGCGTGATCTGGTGAAAAGCATTCCGGCCGATCGATTGATGCTCGAAACCGACGCGCCCTATTTGTTGCCGCGCGATGTGAAGCCGATGCCGTTGCACCGGCGCAACGAGCCGATGTATTTGCCGCATATCTGCGCTGAAGTGGCGCGCAATCGTGACGAAGAGTCCGAACTGACAGCCGCCAACGCAACGCGCACCGCGCAGAAATTCTTCGCGATCGGTTAAGTGCGAAGACCGACGCCGCGGCTGAGAAGATTCAGGCAAAAAGCGCCGAATACGACGACGAATCCAATCATCACGACATACGCCCAGACAATGTCGATGTCCGACGTATCGAGCAACCCGTAACGGAATGCATTGACCATGTACAAAATCGGATTCGCGTAGGAAATTTCTTTCCACGGCGACGGCAGTTGCGCGACGTTATAGAAAACACCGCCGAGATACGTCAGCGGCGTGAGCACGAACGTGGGAATGATCGCCACGTCGTCGAACTTGCGGGCGTAAATCGCGTTGATGAATCCGAGCAGCGCGAAAATGATGGCGGCGAGCAACACCGTCGTCAGCGTCACGAACGGATGATACAAATGGATTTTGCTGAAAAATAGCGAAATACCGAGCACGATGGCGCCGACCATCAAGCCGCGCAGCACCGCACCCGCGACGTAGCCGCCCAGGATCGTCCAGCCCGGCATCGGCGACACGAGCATTT
>CAZZWP010000056.1:11863-17598 GCA_964657965.1 uncultured Rudaea sp.
AGCGCTGAAACTTGGCGCCGAAAAACGAGCTCGAAATATTGCCGTACGAATTCTGGATCACGCTCATCATCACCAGACCCGGCGCGATGTATTCGATGTACGAAATCCCCGGCGCCATCTCGCCGACGCGGCGTCCGATCAGGCTGCCGAAGATGACGAAATACAACGTCATCGTGATCGCCGGTGGCAATAGCGTCTGGCTCCAGATGCGCAAGATACGCGTGACTTCGCGACGAACGATCGTCCACAGCGCGACCAGTGTGCCTTCGCTGTTCATGCGGCCACCTTGTCGTTGGCTTCGATGAGTCGCACGAACAATTCTTCGAGACGGTTCGCCTTGTTGCGCATCGAAACCACGGTGATGCCGCGCGCCGTCAGCGCCGCGAAAAGCGAATTGAGATCGTGCGCGCGCGACATTTCCGCTTCCAGCGTGCGATCGTCGACACGTGTGATTTTTACATCGGCGACGGTCGGCAAATCAACCACCGGATTGGCCAAATCCAGCACGAATGTTTCGACATCGAGTTTACCGAGCAAATTGCGCATCGCCGTGTTTTCGATGATGCGGCCGTGATCGATGATGGCGATGTTGCGGCAGAGCTGTTCGGCTTCTTCGAGATAGTGCGTGGTCAAAATGACGGTTGTTCCCGCCGCGTTTATGCCTTGTATAAATTTCCACATCGAGCGGCGGATCTCGATATCGACGCCCGCCGTGGGTTCATCGAGAATCAACAGACGCGGCTCGTTCATCATGGCTCGCGCGATCATCAAACGTCTCTTCATGCCGCCCGACAGCGTGCGCGAGATCTCAAATGCCTTGTCCCACAGCGCCAGCTGCTTCAGATATTTCTCCGCGCGCTCCGCCGCCACCTTGCGCGGGACGCCGTAGAAACCGGCCTGGTTGACGCAAATCTGAAACGGCTGCTCGAACAGATTGAAATTCATTTCCTGCGGCACGAGTCCTAGCATCTGCATCGCTTCGCTGCGCCGCTTGCGAATCGGAATGCCGAACACGCTCGCCTCGCCGGACGTGGCGTTCACCAGCGAGCTGATGATGCCGATCAACGTCGATTTTCCCGCCCCGTTCGGGCCGAGAAACGCGTAAAAATCGCCGGCCTGCACGCTGAGCGAAATGCCTTTGAGTGCTTCGACGCCGTTCGAGTAGGTTTTTCTGAGATCGCGGACTTCCAGCGCGGGAATCGTGCTCATGGGCTGCGCAATTGAGACAAGGCAGCTAGTATAGCGACCCTTTCCGAAGCATTGACGTTTCCACGTGGCAGAACACTTTCAATTGCGCCTGGCCGAAAGCCGCATGCTCGCGCCCAGCGTGCGTCATCTGGTGTTCGAACGCGCCGATGGCGCCCTGTTCGATTTCATCCCCGGCCAGTTCGTGCAGGTGCACTTCCACTATCCCGACGGAAAACCGACCAAGCGCAGTTACTCCGTCGCGACGGTCGGATCGCCCGACGGCGGCGCGGTGCGGCGCATCGAGATCGCGGTGTCGTACGTCGATGGCGGTGCGGCAACCAACCTGTTCGCCAATCTCGCCGAAGGCGGACACATCGATGCGAGCGGGCCATACGGCCGATTCTGTCTCATGGATACGGACGCCAATCATCGTTACCTGCTGGTGGCGACGGGCACCGGTGTCACGCCCTATCGCGCGATGTTGCCGCAATTGGCAAAAATCGCGGCGCGCGGCGCGGAAGTCGCGCTCGTCTATGGTGCGCGCAACGAAGCGGAACTTTTATACGACGACGAATTCGAAGCTTTCGCGCAAAAGAATCCACATTTCCACTTTTATCCCTGTTTCAGCCGCGCGCCGCGCGCGCAGCCGCGCGCGAACGATCGCAACGGACGCGTGCACGCGGCGTTATCCGAATTGAAGCCCGATGGCGCGCACGACATCGCGTATCTCTGCGGCAATCCCGACATGGTCGACCAGGCGTTCGAGCAATTGAAAGAAGCCGGATTGCCGATTCCGCACATTCGCCGCGAGAAATACGTTTCTTCACGGTAGAGATTTTTGTGTAAGGTGTATTTCGAGACTCAATCACGTCGCAAAGGGCTGGGCCGTGAGTAAGCGAAACATATTTCGGATCGTTCTCGTCATTGGCGTCGTCGCTTACGTCGCCTTTACGCAGTTCGGCAAACAAAAAAGCGACGCGACGACGCTCAGCGCGCCGATTGCAGCGGACGCAAAACAATTCACACTGGGCAAGCTCGACTTCAAATCCTGCGACATTAAGCAAAAAAATTCCGGTGCGACGACAACGGCGTTCTGCGCACCATTTTCGGTTGCCGAAAATCGCGAGGCGCCCGACGGCCGCAAAATCGATTTGCGTCTTGCGCTGATCAAAAGTCACGCTACGACGGCCGATAGCGACATCGTCGTTTTCATCGCCGGCGGCCCAGGCCAGTCAGCCGTGGATGCATGGCCGCAAATCGCCGGTGCGCTCGAACCGCTGCGCAAACATCATCACGTGCTGTTACTCGATCAGCGCGGGACGGGCGAGTCGAATCCGTTAACGTGCAAGACGTCAGAAGCTGTGTCCGATGCAGGTGAGGATTTCGATCCGGAGAAAACACGGAAGCACACGCAAGAGTGTCTGGCCGTCGTCGCAAAGAAGGCCGACCCGCGTTATTACACGACGACGATTGCGGTGGACGATCTCGAGGCCGTGCGCGTGGCGCTCGGCAGCCCGGCGTTCGATCTGGTCGGTGTTTCGTACGGAACGCGTGTGGCACAGCAATATGTCATGCGCCATCCCGACGGCGTGCGCAGCGTCGTGCTCGACAGCGTGGCGCCTAACGAACTCGCGCTCGGCGAGGATTTCGCCAGCAATCTCGAAAATGCGCTGAAAGCACAATTTTCCATTTGTGTACAAACGCCGGCTTGCCAAAAAGCATTCGGGGATCCGTACACAAACCTATTCACACTGCGCGATCAGTTAAAAGCTAAACCGGCGGAATTTTCGTATCGCGATCCGCTCACCTTCAAGACCGACACGATGCATCTCGATCAGTACAGTCTCGCCGGGCTTGTGCGTATGTTCGCGTATTCGCCGGAAACCGCAGCGCTGTTGCCGTTGTCGATCTCTCAAGGTCTGCGCGGCGATTACACGCCGCTGGTGGGTCAAGCCAAAATCGTCACGGGCGATTTGTCCGAACTCACCGACAACGGTATGCAGATGTCCGTGTTGTGCAGCGAAGACGCCGATCTTCTTTCGCCGCGCCCCGAAGACGCCAACGCGTTGCTCGGCAATTTGCTTATTGAAGGTATGCAAGCGATGTGCGACGTATGGCCGCACGGCACGCGTCCGGCGGATTTTCACGCGGCTCTGAAAACCGACAAACCCGTGCTCGTCTTGGAAGGCGAACTCGATCCGGTGACGCCTCCTCGTTACGGCGAACAGGTCATCAAGAACCTGAGCAACGCGCGGTTGATCGTGGCAAAAGGCCAGGGGCATAACGTGATCGGTCGCGGCTGCATTCCGAAAGTCGTCGAAGATTTCGTTGCGGATCTCAAGCCGAAGGATCTCGATACGAAATGCGTCGACGTACTCGCGGCCACGCCCGCGTTCATCGGTTTCAACGGCGCGGCGCCCTGAGGAATTCGGCATGATCGAGATCAAGCAACTGCACAAAACGTTCGGCAACGTCATTGCCGTCGACGCTGTGTCGTTCGTTGCGCGTGACGGCGAGATCACCGGTCTTCTCGGCCCGAACGGCGCGGGCAAAACGACGACACTGCGTTGCCTTTACACGCTCATGAAACCCGCGCGCGGACAGATTTTGGTGGACGGCATCGACGCATCGACCGATCCCGTCTCGGTGCGGCGCCGCCTCGGCGTACTGCCCGATGCGCGCGGCCTCTACAAACGACTGACGGCGCGCGAGAACATCGCGTACTTCGGTCAATTGCACGGACTCGAAGACAAGCTCATCAGAACGCGTACCGATGCGGCGATCGCCGCACTCGACATGCGCGATTTCGCCGATCGTCGCACCGAAGGATTTTCGCAGGGCCAACGTGTGAAAACCGCGATCGCGCGCGCGCTGATCCACGATCCGAAAAACGTGATCCTCGACGAGCCGACCAACGGCCTCGACGTCATGGCGACGCGCGCCATGCGCGAATTCCTGAAACGCCTGAAAGGCGAGGGTCGTTGCGTGCTTTTTTCCAGCCACATCATGCAGGAGGTCGCGGCGTTGTGCGATCGCATCGTCGTCATCTCGAAAGGCCGCGTCGTCGCCGATGAATCGCCGCAGGCGCTGCGCGACCAGACCGGCGAAGCGAATCTCGAAGACGCCTTCGTAAAACTGATCGGTTCCGACGAAGGACTCGCCGCATGAGAGCTGCCCTCGTCGTTTTCTTGAAGGAAGTCCGCGAGAACCTGCGCGATCGCCGGACGGTGATCAACACGCTGGTCACCGGGCCGCTGATGGCGCCATTGATCTTTGTGATTCTGATCAACACGATGATCACGCGCGAACTCGACAAGGCGGAAAAACCGTTGCCGCTGCCGGTCGTCGGCGCGGAAAACGCGCCGAATCTGATCGCCGCACTCAAACAACAGAATGTCGAGATCAAAGCGGGCCCGGCCGATCCCGAGCGCGCCGTGCGTGAGCAGGATGAAGATGTCGTTTTGCGCATCCCTGCCGATTTTCAAACGTCGTGGGATAAAGGCGAGCCGGCGCAGGTCGAGATAATTTTCGATGAATCGCAGCGCGATGCCGGTTCGTCGGTCGGGCGATTGCGTGGGTTACTCGAGAATTTTTCGCAACGCGGCGGTGCATTGCGGTTGCTCGCGCGCGGGTTGTCGCCGTCGATCATCAAGCCGCTCGCCATCGCCGAGCGCGATCAGTCGACGCCGCAAAGTCGTTCGAGCGGATTGTTTTCGATGCTGCCGTACTTTTTCATCCTCGGCGGATTCATTGGTGGCATGGCGCTCGCCATCGACACGACTGCCGGCGAACGCGAACGTCAATCGCTGGAGCCGTTGCTCGCCAATCCGGTACCGCGTTGGCAAATTTTGGCGGGAAAGTTGTGCGCGACGACGGCGTTCGCTATCGCCACCGTATTCTTGAGTATCACCGCGTTTTCGATCGTCGGGCAATTGATGCCGACGGAAAAGATCGGAATGAGTTTGGAAATAGGGGTGCATTTTGTCGTGTGCACGTTATTCGTGATGTTGCCGCTGGCGGCGTTACTGGCGTCGCTGCAGACGTTAGTCGCCGCGTTTGCGAAGAGTTATCGTGAAGCGCAGACATACGTATCGTTGATGATGTTGGTGCCGGTGATTCCCACGCTGATTCTCACGGTATTGCCGCTGAAGCAGCAGTTGTGGATGTATGCGGTGCCGTTGATGGGGCAGCAGATGACGATCAATCGGCTGTTGCGGGGGGATTTCGTGCCGGTGTCGGGGTTGGTGTTAAGCTTTGTTTGTACTTCGCTGGCGGTGTTGGTTTTGTGTGCGGTGACGGTGAGGATTTATCGTAGCGAGCGGTTGGCGATTTCGGCATAAGCGGCAGTTTCTAATCCAGTCATTCCGGCGCAGGCGGGAATCCAGCGACTTTGCCCTAAAGCTTGTCATTCCAGCGAACGCTGGAATCCAGCTTTTGTCTTTGATCTTTATTGTCTTAGCGCGAAAGCTTTCACTCGCTGCGCGAGCGAGTTACTTTCTTTGCTGGTGCAAAGAAAGTAACCAAAGAAACACCTTGTTCGTCACGTA
>CAZZWP010000057.1:0-17147 GCA_964657965.1 uncultured Rudaea sp.
TCGCGTCGCGGTTGTGCGCACCATCGGGCCAGTTTTGCGCGTCGTTCAACGTAGCCGACGGATCGCGAATCGCCGCGGCCGTGTGATCGGCGGCGGTTTTCTCCGCACCGTCGAGCATGGATGCGAGCGATGCCACGAGATCGGCTTGACCGGCTTGCGATGCGAGGCTGATCCGTTCCCAGATCAACGCGGTGGTGAGTTTGTTTTTAGACTGCGCCCATTGCATGACCGAATCGCAGGCGCCCGGCAATACCTTCGGCGTGAGCCATAACGGTTTTATGTCGGACTCGAAATCAAGCGGCTGATCGAGTGCCAATTTTGCTTGCAGCGCATCGCACTGCAATTCGCGGCCGTGTTCGGCGCCTGTATACAATGCCGCATATTCTTTCCAGTCTTTGCGGCGCGCCAGTTCGTAGAGAAAACTTTCGCGCAAGGTTTGCGCCGGCAATGTACCGGGGAACGTCGCGAGAAATTTTTCGACTTCGTCGGATTTGAGTTCCGGCATGCGCCGCTGCTGCGACGCGAGTTCCAGATACGGATACAGCGGATAGTCTTCGAGCCCGACGGCGAGTTTGCGCCACGCCAAATCCGGCGTGTGTTGAGCGGCCTCCCAGACCAGCATGAATCGATCGCGCTGCTGGGAAAAATCCTTGATCGCCACCTTATTTTCGGCAGCGAAACCGGTAGAGCAAATCAGCGCTGCGAGCGTGACGGCGACGCATCGAACGAAGAAAAAGGGCATGACAGCGGCGTTTCGGGAATTTCGCCGAGTGTAACGGAACGCGCGGCCCACGAATGCTACGCGGCCAGATTAAGCGCGGCGGGAAGAAACACGGCGGCCGCCAGCGGCAGATGGTCGGACACCGGATGCGGCAGCGTCCACAGGTTTTCGATACGCATACCGGACGAAACTAGAATGTGATCGATTGCGCGCGTCGGATCCCAACTGGGAAACGTCGCCGGCGACGTTTCCGATGGTGGTATGAGTGCCGTGTGCCGAAACAACGAACGCATCTCGGCACTCTTCGCCGTGCAATTGAGATCGCCCATCAGCACGACATTCGGATAGCCGTCGATCAATTCGGCCAGAAATTCGATCTGCTTTTTGCGCGCCGCCGCGCTGAGAGAAAGATGCGCGATAACGACGACGAGCGCGTTGTCGGCGTCACCGAAGCGCACCCACAATGCGCCGCGCCCAGGGATTCGGCTGGGTAGCGGATAGTCGAGCACTTCGATCGGCTCCATGCGCGTGAGCAGGCCATTGCTCGACGCGGCGAACTGGGCGATTTTGCGATTGGGCTGATGACTCCAGTACGGAAAACCCGCAGCCTCGGCGAGATATTGCGTCTGGTTGAGAAAGCCGGACCGCAAACTGCCGGCGTCGGCTTCCTGCAATCCCACCAGATCGAACTCCGCCAGCAGTTTCGCGAAGCGATCCAGATTGCTGCGCTTGCCGCGCATCGGCAGGACTTGCTTCCAGCTTTGCGTGACGTAATCGCGATAGCTGGCGACGCTGCCACCCGCGAGGATGTTGCAGCTCAACAGTTGCAATCGAATCGATCCGTCGTCCGCCGACGATGCCGATTGCGTGCGTGCCTGTGACGTCGAAGCCATGCGGCCAGACTAAGCCGCGAGTGCGCTTATCGCAAGAGTGAAAGTCCTCGCGGACGTTTTACTTCTTTGCCTTTTTCGTCGCCGGTTTCATGGTTGCCATTTCTTGCTGCACGAGGGCCAGCGCCGTCGTCACCATTTCCGGAAAGCCGACACCTTTTTCGCTGTTCGCCGTGACGCGGTATTTGCCGTCGATGATCAGTGTGGGCGTCGCGTCGACCTGATAATCGTGCACGAGTTGACTGCCGCGCGCGAGCTCGCCTTCAACGACGAACGACGTTGCGGTCGAATTGAACGCGGCCGGGTTGGCGCCGTAGTTCGCGTAAAACAAATTGCCGAGATCCTCGATGCTGCGCAGAGGCAAGTGATCGCGATGAACCGCGTCGAACAGGGCTTGATGCGTCTTGTCGACGAGGCCCATCGACTTGGCCGTATAGAAACCACGTGCGAAAGGCTCCCAGCCGGGCTGGAACACGGCGGGAAGCAAATCGAATTCCGCGCCGGCGGGCAGTTGGCTCTTCAGCTGATCGGCATACGGCTGAAAATGCGCGCAGTGCGGACACGCATACGAGAACACTTCCGTCACGATGACTTTGTTCGGATCCGACGCGACCGGCGGATCGATCAAGACATAATCTTTGCCTTCCTGCGGCGCGGCTTTCGGTGCGTCTTGCGCCATCGAGACGCCGGTTGCAAACAGCGCCACCAGCAACGTGAATACGTATCTCACCATCGAATTTCTCCAGTGCCCCGACGTAATGCATCGGACTTGGCGCGCATGCGCGAAGTTCCGTTATTTGCCGCCGGATTCTTTGCGGATCAAGTATAAAACGAGCGCTTCGACCTTGGTCCAGTCGCCGCCTGCAGAAGAGACCGTGATTCTGTATTTTCCATTCACGATCACGGTCGGCGTCTGCTCGATGCCCGTTGCCTTGATGTAGGCGTCGGTCTGCTTCACGCGTGTGTTGATCGTGAACGAATTGGCGGTCGCGAGAAATTCTTCTTCTTTCGCGCCGTACTTCGCATAAAACTTGGCGGCGTCTTCGATCGACGGCGCCGGTTTTTTTGGCGTGTTCGTGGCTTTGTCCATGATCGCCAAATCGCCGGTTTTCCATACGGCATCGAACATGGCGTCGTGCGCTTTATCCGCGACGCCTAACGCTTTCGCGGTGAGATAAGCGCGCTGGAACATCGGCCAATCTTCGACGGTATTGAACGCGGCCGGGACGTACGTCAGCACCGCGTTCGGCGGCAAATCCTTCTTCAATTTATCGACGTACGGATACGACGCGTTGCACGCGGGACAACCGTACGAAAACACTTCGGTGACTTCGATTTTGTCGCCGGTCGTCGTCGGGTGCGGCGGGTCGATGACAATGTAGTGCTTGCCTTCCTGCCATTCCGTCGGTGCGCCCGCCGTCTGCGCAACGGCGCTACCGGCGAACGCTACTACCGCGACGGCGATCGTCGCGGAGGGCAGAAAACGAATTGAGCGCATGAGAAATCCTGGTTATGACGAGGCGCGATAGTTATTTGGCGGCCGTGTTGTCGGCGGCTGCCGAATGCAGACCTTCGACGTACGAAGAAAGTGCCGCAATATCCGCATCCGTTAGATTTTTGGCGACCATCGGCATGATCTTGGCGCGATCATCGTCACCCCAGCTTTTGCCGTCGCGGAAATCCTTGAGCTTTTGGCTTACGTAATCGCCGTATTGACCGGCGAGCTGCGGGTACTCCGCACCGGGATTGCCGCGTCCGTCGGGACCGTGACAAGCCATGCACGCCGGTACACCCAAGGTTTTGTCACCGCCGCGATAAATCGACTCGCCGCGCTTGACGAACTGCGCATCGGCCACGCCCGGCAACGACGTCTTGCTCGCGAAATACGCACCGATATCATGCGCGTCTTGTTCGGTGAGCGGCATCGCGAATCCCATCATAATGGCGCTCTCGCGCGCGTGAGCTTTGAACATACCGATCTGGCGCGCGATGTAATCCTCGTGCTGTCCGGCCAGCTTCGGGTATTGCGATGACGACGGATTGCCGTCCAAACCATGGCACGCCGCGCAAACGCCGGCTTTGCCTTGTCCCGCATTCGCGTCACCCGGTTTTACGGCAGCCATCGCGGCGACCGGACTGGCACTCGGCGCTACTTCGGTTTGCGCAGGCTTCTGCGATGCTTCAGGCTGAGTGCTCGGCGCGGGCGGCGTTTGTGCCGGGGCCGATTGCGCAGGCGGATCGGCCGCAAAGGCAACACCGACACCGCAAAGAGCCGCCAAGGCAATCACATGCCGAAAACTCATACACTGCACTCCTAGACCTGCCGAACCGGTGTTTCCGAAACGCCGGCACAAGGCGTGAATTATCCCAGTCGCTCCCAACAGAATCAAACCTTGTCATGCCCAGCAATCCGTTTCGATCGGCGCAGTTCGTCATCAGTGCGGCGCAATTGCGCCAGCTTCCTGCCGACGAGGGCGCTGAAATCGCGTTCGCGGGTCGTTCGAATGCCGGCAAGTCCAGTGCGTTGAATGTCATCTGCGAACAGCACGGCTTGGCACGAACGTCCAAAACACCCGGACGCACGCAGTTGTTGAACGTCTTCGCGCTCGATGAAGGCCGGCGACTGATCGATCTTCCCGGCTACGGCTACGCCAAGGTTCCCGAGGAAATGCGCGATCATTGGCGCAAATTGATCGATGCTTACATGCGCGAACGCGAATCGTTGCGTGGCGTGGTACTGATCATGGACAGCCGTCATCCGCTGAAGGATTTTGATCGGCAAATGCTCACGTATTGCACCGAGATCGAATTGCCGTGTTACGTTTTGTTGACGAAAGCCGACAAACTCTCGCGCAGCGAAGGCGCCAAGACGCTCGCCGCCGTACGCAAAGAATGCTCGACGAACGGATGGCCCGCGCAAATGCAGCTTTTCTCGGCGCTGGCCAAAACCGGTGTCGACGAAGCGCGCATGGCGCTCGGTAACTTGCTTAACGCATAGTCCGCCACCACATCAGTCGATCCTCTCACCGAGCACACCATGTCAGGACCCAGCGCAGTCAAGGAAACGCCGATCGAGCGCCGCGAGCAGCTCGTGGAATACATGGCGTCCGGCTTGCGTAAACCGGATCAATGGAAGATCGGCACCGAGCACGAGAAATTCGGATTTCGTCTCGACGATCTGCGCCCGCCGACCTACGAAGGCGATCGCGGCATCGGCAAGATGCTCGAAGGCCTCATGCGTTTCGGCTGGGCGCCGGTGCGCGAGGGCGACAACATCATCGCGCTGACGCGCGGCGACGGATCGATCACGCTGGAACCTGCCGGACAACTCGAACTTTCCGGCGGCCAGCTCGATACGATCCATGAAACGTGTTCGGAAGTTTACGGACACCTGGCCGAAGTCAAAACCGTCGCCGATGAATTGAAGCTCGGTTTTCTCGGCATGGGTTTCCAGCCGAAATGGCGCCGCGACGATATGCCGTGGATGCCGAAAGGCCGCTACAAAATCATGCGCGACTACATGCCGAAAGTCGGCACGCTCGGCCTCGACATGATGACGCGCACCTGCACCGTGCAAGTGAATCTCGATTCCTCCAGCGAAGCGGATATGGTGAAGAAATTCCGCGTATCGCTCGCGCTGCAACCGATCGCCACCGCACTGTTCGCCGATTCACCGTTCACCGAAGGCAAACCGAACGGTTATCTGAGCTATCGCTCGCACATCTGGACCGACACCGATCGCCAGCGCACCGGCATGCTCGATTTCGTCTTCGACGAAGGATTCGGTTTTGAGCGTTACGTCGACTATTTACTCGATGTACCGATGTACTTCAGTTATCGCGATGGAACGTATATCGATCTCGCCGGAAAATCGTTCAGGGATTTCATGGCCGGCAAACTGAAAGAATTGCCTGGCGCGCTGCCGACGCTGAAAGATTGGGCCGACCATACGACCACCGCATTCCCCGAAGTGCGCCTGAAAAAATATCTCGAGATGCGCGGCGCCGACGGCGGCCGCTGGAATCGCCTGTGCGGATTGCCGGCGTTCTGGGTCGGCTTACTCTACGATCAAACCGCGCTCGACGCGGCGTGGGATCTCGTCAAGGATTTCACGATGCCCGAGCGTCATGCATTGCGCGATGGCGTTCCGAAACACGCGATGAAATTACCTTTCCGCAAAGGCACCGTGCGCGATCTGACGTTCGAGGCGCTGAAGATTGCCGGCCACGGCCTGGCGCGCCGCAATAAATTGAATGCGACCGGTGCGAGCGAAGCTGTTTTTCTGGAACCGCTCATCGAATACGCGCAAGCGAATCAAACGCCAGCGGAGCGCAAGCTCGAATTGTTTAGAACGACGTGGGAAGGAAGCGTCGATCCGGTGTTTCGCGAGTTTGCGTACTGAGCGCCGGGCAGCATCATGCTGTGGCGACGCGCGGCGCGTTTGTTGAATGTCACCGTCCGCTCGCAACCGAATGACGACCGACTCGAGATTCCTTACTTGATCACGAAGTAAGGAATCCCTCATTCACGCTCGACGGGCTACGATTTCTTCTTCGCCGTCGTCAACCCTCGCTCGATCAGTAACGGCTCGACGCTCGGATCGCGCCCGCGAAACGCGCGATAGGCCGCATCGAGTTCTTCCGTATTGCCTTTCGACAAAATCATGTCGCGGAAACGCTGACCGTTTTCGCGGGTCATGCCGCCGTGCTCTTTGAACCAGTAGAACGCGTCGTCACGCAACACGGCCGTCCAAAGATAGGCGTAATAGCCTGCGGCGTAGCCGTTGTCCCAGATATGCGCGAAATACGTCGAGCGATAACGCGGCGGCACAAGTGCGTAGTCGACGTGATAGTTTTTCAGCGCGGCGATTTCGAATGTGTCGGTGCTGACTTTTTCGTCCGTCGATTGCGTGTGCCACGCCATGTCGAGCAATGCCGCGCCGAGATATTCGGTGGTCGCGTAGCCTTGGCCGTACGTGCCGGCGGCCTGGATGCGATCGAGCAACGCCTTCGGCATCGGCGCGCCGGTTTGATAATGCTTGGCGTAATTGGCGAACACGGTCGGCTCGTCGGCCCAGTGCTCATTGAACTGCGACGGGAACTCGACGAAATCGCGCGGCACTGACGTGCCGGCCAGCAACGGGTACTTCACCTTCGAGAACATGCCGTGCAGCGCGTGGCCGAATTCGTGGAACATGGTGATCACGTCGTCGTGCGAGATCAGCGCCGGTTGCCCGGGCGCGGGTTTGCTGAAATTGCAGACGTTGAAAACGACCGGCTTCGTGCCGAACAGATCGGACTGATCGACGAAGCTGCTCATCCACGCGCCGCCGGCCTTGTTGTCGCGCTTGAAGTAATCGGCGTAGAACAGCGCCATCGACGTGCCGTCCTTGTCGAACACTTCGAACACGCGCACGTCAGGCTGATAGACCGGAATGTCGTGCCGCTCCTTGAACGTGATGCCGTACATTTTGCCGGCGGCGAAAAACACGCCGTCCTGCAATACGCGGTCGAGCACGAAATATTGTTTGATCTCGTCCTGATCGAGCTTGTACTCGCTCTTTTTCACTTGCTCGGAATAGAACTGCCAATCCCACGGTTCAAGTTTCGACACGCCCTGTTTCTTCGCGATCGCCTGCATCTTCGCCGCTTCGCGTTTGGCTTTCGCGACGGCCGCCGGCGCCATGTCGGTCATCAATTTGACGGCCTGGTCGGCGGTTTTTGCCATCTGGTCTTCGAGCACGTAATCGGCGTACGTTTTATAGCCGAGCAGATGCGCTTTCTGCACGCGCAGTTGCGCGATGCGCTCGATCGTTTCGCGTGTATCGTTGTCGTCGCTGTGTTCGGCGCGGTTGATCGATGCCTCGAACAGTTTCTGGCGCGTGTCGCGAACCTTGAGCGACGCCTGCACCGGCTGCTGTGTCGTGTTCTGCAATGTCAGCAGCCATTTGCCGTCGAGCTTGCGTGCTTTCGCCGCTTCCGACGCGGCGGCGAGATCAGCCTCGCTCAAGCCCGCGAGCGCATCGGTGTTGTCGAATTCCAGCGCGCCGGCTTTGGTCGCGCCGAGGTTTTTCTTCTTGAACGTCGTGCTGAGCGACGACAATTCTTTGTTCAATTCCTTGAGCCTGGTTTGATCGCCTTGCGCCAATTGCGCCCCGGAACGCACGAAGTTTTTGTAATAGCGTTCGAGCACGCGCTTGGACTGCGCATCGAGGTTTGACGCATCGCGTCCGTCGTACAGCGTCTTCACGCGCGCGAACAGTTTTTCGTTGAGGAAAATCGCGTCACGATGCGCGGCGAGTTTTGGCGCTTCTTCCTGCTGCACTTTTTGCAGCGTGTCGTTGGTATTCGACTGCGACAAGGCGAACAGCACTTTGCTCACACGCGTCAGCGCGCGGCCGGTTTTTTCCATCGCGAGAATCGTGTTGTCGAACGTCGGCGGATCGCTTTGATCGGCGATCTTCTGCATTTCGCCGAGTTGGATGCGCATGCCTTCTTCGAGCGCCGGCTGGAAATCCTCGTCGTTGATCTGCGTGAAATCAGGCGCCTGGAATGGCAACGTGCTTTCGTTGGCGAACGGATTCGCGCGCGCCGGCGCGGCGGTTTCGGATTTCGACGATTCGTTTTTGTGCTGCGGCGACGAACACGCCGCGAGCGAAACGGCTAAGGCGACGATGAGCGGACGGACGCGGATCATGGACGGAACTCCGTTGGCAAGCGAACGCGAGAGTGTCGTCGCAGCGGCGGCCAGAATCCAGTGCCGTTGGTTGGCTTTCTTCGGCCCGAAATGTAAAGCCCCGCGCGGGGCGGGGCTTTGTCGTGTGCTTATGGGTGTGTTTTGGCGGGCTTGAGACCGCGCTCGATGAGCAGCGGATCAACGCTGGGGTCGCGTCCACGGAATTCGCGGTACAACACATCGAGGTCTTTCGTATAACCGCGCGACAGAATCATGTCGCGGAAACGCTGGCCGTTTTCGCGTGTCATGCCGCCGTGTTCCTTGAACCAGTAGAACGCGTCGTCGCGCAACACCGCGCTCCACAGATACGCGTAATAGCCGGCCGAATAACCGCCGCCCCAGATGTGCGCGAAATACGTTGAGCGATAACGGGGTGGAACGAGCGCGTAATCGACATGGAATTTCTTCAGCGCATCGATTTCGAAGGTGTCGACATCCTGCTTCGGCGCATCGGCCGGCAGTTCATGCCATGCCTGATCGAGCAACGCGGCGGCCAGATATTCGGTCGTCGCAAATCCTTCGCCGTAGGTGCCTGCAGCCTTGATGCGCTTGACCAGTTCCACCGGCATCGGCGCGCCGGTCTTGTAATGCTTCGCATAGTTGGCGAACACCGTCGGCTCGTCGGCCCAATGTTCGTTGAACTGCGACGGGAACTCCACGAAATCGCGCGTCGTGCTGGTGCCGGCGATGAGTGGATATTTCACGTTCGACAACATGTCGTGCAACGCATGGCCGAATTCGTGGAACATCGCCACCGCATCGTCGTGGCTGATCAACGCCGGTTCGCCCGGCGCGGGTTTGGTGAAATTGCAGACGTTGTAAACCACCGGACGCGTACCGAGCAATCCCGACTGCTGCACGAAGCTGTCTTCCCACGCGCCCCCGGCCTTGTTGTCGCGCGTGAAGTAGTCGGCGTAGAACAGCGCCATCGACGTGCCGTCTTTGTCGAACACTTCGAATACGCGCACGTCGGGTTGATAGACGGGCAGGTCATGACGTTCCTTGAACGTGATGCCATACAGCTTGTTCGCGGCGAAGAAAACGCCGTCTTGCAGAACGCGATCGAGCACGAAGTATTGTTTGACTTCGTTTTCGTCGATCTTGTATTCGTTTTTCTTCACCTGCTCGGAATAAAACTGCCAGTCCCACGGCGCGAGTTTGAAACCGCCTTTCTGTTTATTGACGATCGCCTGCATTTTCGCGGCTTCGCCTTTTGCTTTTGCGACCGCGGCGGGAACCATGTCCGTCATCAGTTTGACGGCGTGCTCGGGCGATTTCGCCATCTGATCGTCGAGGCTATACGCGGCGTAATTCTTGAAGCCAAGCAGCTTGGCTTTTTGCGCGCGTAGTTCGGCGAGACGTTGGATGGTCGAGCGTGTGTCGTTCGCGTCGTTGTGTTCGGCGCGATCGATCGACGCCTTGAATAACTGTTCGCGTGTGGCGCGATTCGTCAGTGAAACCTGCGCCGGCTGTTGCGTCGTATTCTGCAACGCGACGACAAACTTTCCGTCGAGCTTTCGCTCCTGCGCACTGCGTGCGGCAGCGGCCAGATCGCCCTCGCTGAATCCGGCGAGCGCCTCCTTGTTGTCGACGACCAACGCGCCGTCTTTCGTGGCGGCGAGCAATTTGTTTTCGAACGCCGTGGAAAGCGTCGATTCTTCCTTATTCAACTCACGCAGTTTCTCTTGATCGGACGTGCTGAGTTGCGCACCGGCGCGAATGAAATTGCGATAGTAATGTTCGGCGACAATCTTTTCTTCCGCACCGAGACTGTTCCGGTTGTCGTAAACCACTTTCACGCGCGCGAAAAGTTTTGGATTCAGCGCGATCGCATCCTGATGCGCCGCGCGCTTCGGTGCTTCTTCTTCCTGGATTTTCTGCAAGGTGTCGTTCGTGTTGGCCTGCGCCAACGCGTCGAACACTTTCACGGTGCGAACGAACAACGCGCCGGAACGCTCGAGCGCGGCAATCGTGTTGTCGAAGGTGGGCGCATCGCTGCTGTTGGCAATCGCATCGACTTCCGCCAACTGCTGCTTCATGCCCTCTTCGATCGCCGGCTGAAAGTCGGCGTCGGTAATTTTGTCGAATACCGGCGCTTGATATTGCAGCGAACTCGCCGCGAAGAAAGGATTCATTCGCTGCGCCGTCGCAGGCACGTCGGTTTTTTGCGGCGCTTGCGCGCACGAGGCGACAGCGGCGGTCATGGCGATGAGCAGTACTCGAGTACGGACCATGTGGAAAACTCCCAAATGTTTAATTTTATAAACGTATAAAACACGCGCTTTACCACAACGATCACGCGGCGGTGACGTCGCGCAGCGTCCAGTTCTTGCCAACCAACAATGTGACGCGATGTTTGATGATGCCGTGCGACAACGTGGTCGTCACCGTCACGTCGGTGCGCAAATCGTTTTGTTTCGCAACCACGGTCGCGGTCGGATCGTTGGATCCCAGCGAATCGTCGATCGCGTCGGGATCGGGCTGCAATGCTTTCCACTGCTGGAATAGCGACGGTTCGCGCAACGCGCTTTGCAGCTGTGCGGCGAACGCATCCGGCGATTCGCCAGTGAACGACAATTCGCCGACCGGACCGCGCGCTTTCGCGAGATTGTCGACGACGATGTAATAGCGTTGCGCTGCCATGAAAACTCCCTGCTGTAGTGCGCTGTAATCCAGTCGCGCAGTTTAGCAGATGCCTGCAGTGGGCCTCCCATGACTTTCGTCCCTCACCGGCGGCGGCGCGCGCGATTAAACTCGCCGCGCCGCGATGTCATCTCATCGCTATCAAACTCAAGGAATTCCGATGCCGATCCGCCATCGTTGCGTTCGACTCGTCGTAGCCGTCGCGCTGCTCGGTGTTGCATCGATTGCGGGCGCGCAAACGAAACTGCTGCGCTTCCCCGATATCTGCAACGACCGCATCGTCTTCACCTACGGCGGCGATTTGTGGACCGTGTCGTCGCAAGGCGGAACGGCGATCCGTCTCACGGCCGGTCCCGGTTTGCAGGAATCGGCGCGATTCTCGCCGGATTGCTCGCAGATCGCATTCACCGGTGAATACAGCGGCGAAGATCAGGTTTTCGTCATGCCGTCCAACGGCGGCGTACCGACGCAGCTCACATATTATCCCGCGCAGGGTCCGCTGCCGCAGCGCTGGGGTTTCGACAATCAAGTATACGGATGGACGCCCGATGGTTCGCGCGTCCTGTTCCGCGGCTACATGGAAACGTTCGCGCTCGCGCAGCCGCGATTGTTCACCGTTTCGAAAGAGGGCGGATTGCCGGATGCGTTGCCGATGACGTTCTCCGGCGTCGGCGCGTATTCGCCGGACGGCAAGCAGCTCGTCTACTCACCGCTGTTTCGCGACTTCCGCACGTGGAACCGCTATCAAGGCGGCTGGGCGGAAGATTTATACATTTTCGACATCGCCACACAACAAGGCCGCAACATAACCAACAACCCGCGCACGGATCGCGATCCGGTATGGATCGGCAATGCGATCTATTTTCTTTCCGATCGCGACGATGTGCTGAATCTTTATCGCTATGACATCGCGACGAGTCAAACCACGCAGCTGACCAAACACCGCGAGTTCGATTCGCGCTGGGCGAGCGGCGATCGCGCCGGACACATCGTCTACGAATTCGGCGGCGAATTGCGTGTATTCGATACCAACACGAATCAGGATCGCGCCGTGTCTATTGCGGTGCCGACCGATGGCGCGCGAACGCGGGCCGAGCATATCGATGTCGCCGACAAAATCGAACAGTCGGGTTTGAGTCCGCATGGCGAACGTGCATTTTTCGTCGCGCGCGGCGACCTGTTCACCGCGCCGGTCGAGCACGGCATCACCCGCAATCTCACGCAGACGCCGGGCGCGCACGAGCGCGAAGCGGCGTGGTCGCCGGACGGAAAACACATCGCGTACGTTTCCGACGCAAGCGGTGACGAAGCGATCTGGGTTCGCGACACGGAAGGCAGCAACGCGAAACAATTGACGCACGAAATGCTGGGGCGACTGAACGCGCCGCGCTGGTCGCCCGATGGCAAACGCATCGCGTTCAGCGACAGTGCCAATCGCATTGAAGTAGTCGACGCGGCGGGTGGAAAAGTCACGCAGATCGCGCGCGACGGATTCGGATTGCAGCGCGATTACGCGTGGTCACCGAAAGGTTCGTACCTGGCGTACACGATCAACGAGGACAACGCGTTTCCGTCCGTTTTCGTCTGGTCCGCCGCCGACGGAAAAAGCACGCGCGTCACCGATCCGCTTTTTGCGGAATCGAATCCCGCCTTTTCGCCCGATGGGAAATTTTTATACTTTTTAGGTTTGCGTGAGTGGGCGCCGCAGATCAGCGGTATCGAATTCAATTACGCGACGAACCGCAACACCGGCATCTATGCGTTGACGTTGCAGAAAAACGGTCCGAACCCGTTCCCCGTGCAGAACGACGAAGCGAAAGCCGCGACCGACGAAAGCGCCGTCGACGACGATGACAAATCGAAGAAAGAAAAGAAAAAAGAAAACGACACCGAGAGCAAGAAAGAAAAAGCGATCGACATCATCGATTTCGATGGACTGGCCTCGCGCGTCACGCGCGCGCCGATCGACGCGGACAACATCCAGACGCTCAACATTACGGGCAAATACATCGTCTACACCGTAACCGACGCGTTCTATTACGGCCGCGACGGAAAATTCAAATCGCAGATTCACGCGTACGATATCAAGAAGCGTAAAGACAAAACGCTCGTCGACAGTGCGGATAGCGCCGCGTTATCCGACGACGGCGAAAAGCTGCTCGCGCAAATCGGCGACAGTTACAAGGTGTACGACGTCGACGGCGACGGTAAGGATTCGAAATCCATCAGCACATCGGGCCTGGCGCTGACGCGCGATCCGCATCAGGAATACGCGGAAATCTTTCGCGAAGTGTGGCGCCGTTTCCGCGATTATTTCTATGTGGAGAACATGAACGGTTATGACTGGAACGCGTTGCGCGCGAAGTACGAACCGCAACTGCAATACGTCGGCGATCGATCGGATTTGAATTATCTGCTCGGCCAAATGGTCGGCGAACTGAGCAATTCGCACTCGTATGTGAGCGGCGGCGATCTCAAGTTGCCGAAAAAGCCACATGTCGCGTTGCTCGGCGCGCGTTTCGAACTCGAAAAGAGTTCAGGTCGCTATCGCATCAAGGACATCATGCAGGGTGAGAACGATGAAGACCGATACCGTTCGCCGCTGACCGAAGTCGGTATCAACGTGCATGTCGGCGACTATATTCTCGCCATCAACGGACAAGAACTCACGGCTCGCGATAATCCGTTTCACTTACTGCAAATCGCGCCGGGCCAGCCGGTCGAACTGCGCGTCAATTCGAAACCGGGCGACGCGGGTGCGCGCAACGTGCTCGTCAAGCCGATCGACACCGAAGAACACCTCAAGTACTACGCGTGGGTCGAGCACAATCGCCGCTATGTCGATCAACAGACGAAGGGAAAACTCGGCTACCTCTACATTCCCGACATGGGCGCCGACGGCATCCGCGAATTCATCAAGTGGTACTACCCGCAGATCCGCAAACAAGGCCTCGTCGTCGATGTGCGCGACAACGGCGGCGGCAACGTGTCGCCGATGATCATCGAACGGCTCTCGCGCAAATTGCTCGGCACCAACTTCGACCGTAATGCCACCGAAACAGGTACGTACCCCGGCCAGGTGTTCAACGGCTACATGGCCGCTTTGATCAGCGAAAGCACCGCATCCGACGGCGACATTTTTTCGTACATGTTCAAACAGGCGAAGCTCGGGCCGACAATCGGCAAGCGCACGTGGGGCGGTGTGGTCGGCATCAACGATTATGGTCCGGTGTTGGATGGCGGTACCGTCGAAGCGCCGGAATTTATCGCCATCGCCGATTTGAACGGCAACTATAAAGTCGAAGGCGAGGGCGTGAGCCCCGATATCGAAGTCGACAACGACGTGCTGTCGACGATCCACGGCAAAGATCCACAACTCGATCGCGCCATCGCCGAAATCATGAAAAAAGTGGACGAGAATCCGCCGCGCCTGCCGCCGCGTCAGGCCGATCCGGTCAAGGCGCCCGCCGACATGCGGCTGAAATCGCCGTAACCGCTGCACCCAGATGCGCGCCCATGCGGCGCGCATCGCGATCCATCGCGAACGGCAGAAGTCCCAAACACGGCGCGGACAGTCGTTCGCGCAATGTCGCGATGTTTTCATCGACGCGGAGCATGTCCTGATCGACACAATTTCCGATCCATCCGATCAGCTCACAGCCGTCTGCGTCAATCGCCCGCTCGCTGAGCAATGCATGGTTGATGCAGCCAAGCCGAACGCCGACGACGAGAAGCACCGGCAATTTCAGCGATTTTACGAGATCACGTTGCATCAGCGTGTCCGACAACGGCACGCTCCAACCGCCGACGCCTTCGACGACAACGCAATCTGTATTTGTGGATAATGTGGCAAATGCCGCATCGATCGCATCCAGCGTGATCTCGATGCCGGCGTCGCGCGCTGCAAGGTGTGGCGCAATCGGTTCCTTTAGCGCGAACGGGTTGATCAGCGCGTAATCTGGCGAACCGCAACTTTGCGTGAGCAACGTGAGTGCGTCGTCGTTGCGCAATCCATGCGGGGTCGATGCACAGCCACTGGCGACGGGTTTCATCCCAACGGCGCGTTGCCCGCCGGCATGCAACGCCGCAAGCAGACTGGCGGAGACCAGTGTTTTGCCGATACCGGTGTCGGTGCCGGTGACGAAAACGCCGCGCGTCATCGGTGCGCGTCGGCGAGGCGCCGCGCCGCAATGCGATCGAGTACGGAGCGCGAGAACATCAACAGCCAGTAGGCGCATCCGGGTAACGCGAACAGCCAAGGCTGTTGCTCGCTGAATGGCAACGTCATCGCCAACGCGATCGAAACAAGCGAGACGCCGGCCGTGAACACCCAGCCGATCATTCGAATGCGCGTCACGGTGATTTCTGCGGTGCTCAATCCGATGCCGGACGCGCTTTTCAGTGCGTGCCGAAACAGGAGCACGAAGACCAGCGCGATCGCGGCGAGCCCGAGGCCGAACACGAGATATGCCGCTCGCAATTCGGCGGCGCTATGAATCGCAATGGGATTCTCGGACAGCCAGTCGTGCGTCATCGACGCGAACGTCAGCGAGAAAAGCAGACGCAGCGGATACACGTAAACCAGCACGAGGAAGACGAGAAACAGACTCAATCGGATCGCGGTTCTGTCCTCGATGTCGTAGTGGCGGCTCCAGAACCGATGCGCCGCCCAAAAACGCGCGATGAGAAGAAAGCAGACGGCGAATGTCGGAAGTCCGCGCAAGGCCTGCAGCATTTCCGGAACATCGCTGGGCACGTGGCCGATCGAAATCACGATCAGCGTCATCGCAAACGCGAACGCGGAGTCGACGAAACCTTCCAGCCGCGTCGGTTGATGACGGCGCACGCGCAACACATCGTTCGGGTTGGAACGTTTATTCATACGGCGAGCATAAGCGCTGGCGCACGCGTGGCAAAGCAGCGCGGACCGTGAAACGTTACAATGCGCTTCTCGCGTGGTGATGAGAGCTGCATGTTCAAAGCCGAACCTATCGAAGGCGTCGATAAAGCGTCGCACTATCGCGAACTCGCCGAACAAGCGCGTGGATTGCTAGCCGACGAGCGCGATCGCATCGCGAACGCGGCCAATTTCGCATCGCTCGTCTACAATGCGCTGCCGGCGATCAACTGGGCCGGATTTTATTTCTACGACGGCAAGGAACTCGTCGTTGGGCCTTTCCAAGGGCAACCCGCCTGCGTTCGCATCGCGCTCGGAAAAGGCGTGTGCGGCACCGCGGCGGCGACGAAACAGACGCAGGTCGTGCGCGATGTCCACGAATTTCCCGGACACATCGCCTGCGACGCCGCCTCGCAATCGGAAATCGTGGTGCCGTTGTTCGATGGCGAAAAGCTGATTGGCGTTTGGGATGTCGACAGTCCGGATATCGCGCGTTTCGATGACGAAGATCGTGTCGGGATGGAACGGCTTGCGAGTATATTTGTGGAATCGATACGCGCGGAGAATCGCTGATGGCGGCCAAGGACGATCCGAACAAGATTCGCAATGTCGGTCCGAAGTCGGCGGCGTGGTTGCGCCAGGTCGGCGTGCGGACGCAGGACGATTTGAACAAGCTCGGCCCGGTCGAAGCATTCATGAAAGTAAAGCGCGCGGGTTTTCGTCCGAGCTTGAATCTTTTGTACTCACTCGCAGGCGCCATCGAAAATTGCCATTGGGCCGATCTGCCCGACGAACGCAAACAGGCGCTTGTGGCGGCGGCAGGTTCCGACGAAGCGGCGAATCCGATCAAGACGCGCTGGCAGAAACAGGTCGAGCGCAGCGAGCGCGGGGGTGAATCGCATCGTCCGGAATCGCGCGAGGCGATTTCTGAGGAGCAAACGAGGTCGCGAGGCGGGTTGGTTGACGCCCAACCCCAGCCTCCTCACGGCGGTTGCTACGCAGGAAATCACCGTCTCCCCGCCCGTTCTTATCCGCCCTCCGGCTCTACCCTCAGCCGCGTGCTACTTGAGCTCGCGGATTTTAATATTCCGAAAACTGACGGCGTAATTGTGATCCTGCAGCGCCAGATGTCCGCGCGTGAGCGTAGCGAATTTCGGCATCGTCTTAAACTTGCTGTCGGCGATCTGCGCCTTGCCCGCCGGGCTCGCCAAATCCGCCTCGGCCGTCTTGTGACCGTTCAGCCACTGTTCAATTTTCCAAC
>CAZZWP010000058.1:0-10167 GCA_964657965.1 uncultured Rudaea sp.
AGCTTCCGCTGTCCTGCGGCCAGCGGGTAACTTTTTGTCGGGCGACAAAAAGTCACCAAAAAACGCCTTTTCGTTCGCGCAGCGTGTTGTCCGCAGACAGCACGTCCGTGTGCTGGCTGCGGACCGCGCGCTCCCAGCGCCCGATAACCACTTTCGCAAGCCTTCGCTTTTAAAATTGTGCGAACTCGGCTATTTCAATCGCGTTTTGCTTTGGCCCAGTCGAAATACGTGTACGTGTTTGTGCCGCAGCGGGCTTCTTTGATCTGAAGATCGAATGTGTAGTTTGTTTTGCCTGTGTTTGCACCGATGGGGGACTGAATGCTCAAGCCCGTCGCCGGTTGTTGCGGGTGAATAGTGCGTGGCGTGATCGAGCACGTCGCGTTTTTGGATGCGGACAGCGCTTCGAGTAATGGACGGCCGTCGGCTTGCGGCATTGCCAGTCCGACGATGTGCGCGATGGTGGGCGCGACGTCGACGTTGCCGGTCGGTAATTGATCGACGAAGTTGGTGGCGAAGTCCGGGCCGGATCCGATCAGCGTGTTATGTACATCGGTGGGACTGAAGCTGCCGTGCATGCCGTGATTGACGTAGCTGGTAACACCTTCGAATTCGATGCCGGGCATGCCTTGAATCATCGCGCGTTCGTCGAAGGTGTAGCCGACGACGATGTCGGGATTGCGGCCTTCCATGTTTTCAAGGCGCACGCGCGCGAGCGGCAGCGTGCCGGGAATGTCGCCGTAGCGTTCGTCGACGAAGATGGCGCCGAATTCTTCGTGGCTTTGTAAAAAGCGCACGGCCTGAAGGATGCGAGCGGGGTCGCGGTCGGGCTGATACAGATAATCGCTGCCGCCGTTGGCGACGACGACGAATGCTTCGCGCGGCAGGAATGGATGCAGCAGTTCGTAATTCGGCGTCGTGTATTTCGATCGACCGCCGCAATTACTGGTGGTCGGTGCTTTGTCGGGATGCAGTTGCGTACCGTCGGCGAGAATCCCGGACATGACCGGATCGTACATGCAGCCACCGCCGTCGTAGGCGTGGATGCCGGCCGCACTCATTTCATCGGCGAGGCGGATGTCGCCGGAAACGGAAAATCCATACGCATTATCCACTTCTCCCATTTTACCATTGTCCACTTTGCGCAGTGGGAATAAATCGAGAGGTCCGGAGACATTACTGTGGCCGTGATCGGAGACGACGATGATATCCGTATCCTTATCCATGCCGAGTTCGGCGAGTTTTGCTTGCAGTTTGCCGAGCAATTCGTCCTGCGCCTTTAGTGCTAGACGATAATTCGCCGAACCGACGCCATACGGATGTTCTGTGCTGTCGGGATTGCGCAACCAGACGACCGAAATATCGGGATGTTTCTTCGGCAGGATGTAATCGAGAAAGACCGACATCAGATATTTGTTGGCCGCTGTCGGCGGTGCGCCGTGATCGTCGGCGGGATTGGGTGTCACGTGGTCGTCCAGATGGGCGAGCGGTGAATTGAATGTCGGATCACCGTTGTCGTCGGCGAGTTTCAATTCGCCGTTCTGGTAAGCGAACGGCGTGTTTTCCGGTAGCGCGATTTTCGCCGCTTGAAGTTCTTTGGCGAACGATAAAGGGAAAACGGCTTTTTCGTCCACGACGATACCGCCGGTTTTGTAGTCCTGCATAAACGCCGGTCCGGATTTGCCGATGGCAGCCGTGGTGAGTCCGGCCTTCTGCGCGGTTTGCAGAAGGGTTTGCACGAGCAGTAGATGTTCGTCTTGATTGCGATCGAGCTGCCGGAGAATTCCGTAGTCTTCGGTGAACACCGGATTGCTCATGTCGACAGATTCACCTGAAGATGTTCTTGCGGGCGCACCGGGTCTCCACAACGAATTTCCATAAAAGCCCGACTTGCCGGAAAACGATCCCGTCGCGAACGCGGCGGCGTTAATCATCGTAAATGTCGGATAGCTCGAATGGTTGTCGCTGAAAAAGGTGCCGGCTTTTTTAAGCGCGGCGAGATTTGGCGTGTCGGTTTCCGTGATCGAATCCGGTCGCATGCCGTCCCACACGAACAGGATGACGCGTTTGGCGCGATGATCAGCGAACGTGGATTTGCTGGACGGATTTTGCGCGCAGGCGGCGATCAACAAAACTGCGATCGATGCGATGGTGCCGCTGCGAAGAAAGATGCGGTACATGCGGTAACTCCGTGTGTTATTTTTTACGGCCGACGCGTCAGTGTCGAGGCGATGCGTTGCGACTCGATGACTATCATGGCCAATCCCAAACTTTAATGCGCATTACCATCGAATTGGAACAGGCGGATCTGCAACGCTTTCTCGCCGTGTTCGAAAAACGTCTGCTGCGCGAAGTGGATGAGTGCGACGTGCTCGATGCCACGAAGCATGCATTGAACACATTGCCAATCGGCGGCGCGCCGGCCTATGTGCGAAAGCAGATCGGTGCGGTGCAGCGGCTGATTATCATGCTCGAAGATCAGGATTGGGCGCTCGCCTCGCCGCAACGCAATCATGTGCTTGAGACTTTAGTCTACTTCAGCGATCCGGACGACTTGATTCCGGACGACATCGAAGTGATCGGATTGCTCGACGACGCGATCGTTCTGGAGCTTTTGTTGCGCGGCCAGCGGCATGTCATGCAGGCCTATTCGAATTTCTGCGCTTACCGAGAAAAGCTTGGCATTGCTCACTCTGAGCCGAGCGAACGCCATCGTCTCGCGCAAAAATTGGCCAAGCGACGCGCGTTGTTGATGACGCGAATCCAGCGCAAGGAAAATGCTATCCGTGCACAGATCGCAGCGCCCGTGGAGTAAATAAATCTTCATTCGGTATTGTGCGTTGCGGCGAGACGTGATCTGCCAACATCGACACAATCCAAGACGCATATCTGGGAGATGCAAATGGCCATGACGTCTGTTCAACGAAGTGTCGTTACCGCCGGATTTCTGGGGTGGACACTGGATGCGTTCGATTTCTTCATCCTCGTGTTCGCGGCGAAATCGATTGCTGCGGATTTTCACGTGGGCCGCGAGGATGTGGTCTTCGCCGTTACGCTCACTTTGATGGCGCGGCCGCTAGGGGCGTTCGTTTTCGGGCTGTTGGCCGAAAAGTACGGTCGAAAACCGATGTTGATGCTCGACGTGGCACTGTTTTCCATTTTTGAACTGGCCACGGCGTTTGCGCCGAATTTGTCGATGCTGTTCATCCTTCGATTGCTGTTCGGTTTCGCGATGGGCGGCGAATGGGGACTGGGATCGTCGCTGACGATGGAAATCATTCCCGAAAAATCGCGCGGATTCGTGTCGGGTCTGCTTCAGGAAGGTTACGCGACCGGAAATCTTCTGGCGGCGTTGCTGTTCTGGCTGCTGTTCGATCACATCGGCTGGCGCGGCATGTTCATCGTCGGTTTCGTGCCGTCGCTGCTGGTGTTGTACATCCGATCCAAAGTGCCGGAATCGCCGGTTTGGCTGCAAACGCAAACGCGGCCCGCAGCCGAACGCAATCCGTTCGCTGCCATGAAGGGTATGTGGAAACGCGCACTGTTCATGATCGTCTTGATGACCTTGTTCAACTGCTTCAGTCACGGCACGCAGGATTTGTATCCATTGTTTTTGCAAGTCGAAAAAGGATTTGGTACGGACATGACAGGAAAACTGTCGATCATCGGGCCCATCGGCGCGATTGTCGGCGGTCTGTTCTTCGGCGCGTTGTCGGAAAAAATCGGTCGAAAGAAAGCCATCATCATTGCGGCGCTATTGTCGCTGCCCATTCTCAAACTATGGGCGTTCAGCAGCGAACCGTGGATGCTCGGACTGGGAGCATTCTGGTTGCAGGTGATGGTGCAAGGCGCATGGGGCGTCGTACCGGTTCACCTCAACGAACTGTCGCCGGATGCGGTTCGCGCGACGATGCCGGGGCTGACATATCAGATCGGCAACTTCATCGCGGCGTCGGTGCCGTGGCTGCTCACCACCTGGGCCGAGGCGAACAACAAGCAATATGGATTGACGATGGCGGAGTTCATCGCGGTCGTGGCGGTACTGCTCGCCTTGGTGACTGCTTTGGGTCCGGAGCGAAAAGGCCAGAAGTTCGGGATCACGGGGCAAACGGTCGGCGCAACGCCCGAGTAATTGTCTGATTGCCGCCGCCAAACGATGGCGGCGGCAATCCGTTTCCGGCATTATGCGAACTATTCGCATTTGCATTTGGTGCCGGAATGTCAGGAAATCGCTGGTTTTCTCTAGTTATCCTTGTGGGCGCGATGAGTGCGTCGGCCGTTTTCGCGGCGGAACAAAAAGCGCCCGATCCGGCCACTGAAATCGATGCGCTGAAGAAAGAAATCGCGGAACTGAAAAAGTCTGCCTACCACCCGGAACTGGGTGAGCAGATGCTTGGCATCCAAATTCGTCACGCGCGATTGTGGTTCGCGGGCGAAGCGCAAAACTGGAATCTCGCCGCGTTCGAATTGCAGGAATTGAAAGAAGCGTTCGACGCGGTCGTCGAACAAAATCCGGATCACGCGATTTTCCAGCCGCAACGTCTCGCCGATATTTTGCCGGCGATGATGAAAGGGCCGATCACGGCGTTGCGCGATTCGATCGACCATTCCAGCACACCCGAATTCGAAAAAGAGTTCGATTCGCTGTCGGCCGGATGCACAGGATGTCACCACGTCGCAGGCAATGATTTTCTCGTGATTCAACGACCGAAAACACCGATTCTCGACAACTTGCGAACCGCGGCGACGCCCGCGCCAAAAAACTAATCGCGCTACAACGCGATGCGTTTGGCGCCGGCAAAATGATCGCGCCAATATGCGCCGTCCAGGAAATCCAGTCGAACCGTACCGCCTTCGTTCGGCGCATGGACGAAGCGGCCTTCGCCAACGTAGATTCCGACGTGCGTGATGTGACCTCGTTGGCCGAAGAAAATCAGATCGCCGGAGGCGAGGTCATTGCGTCCGACCTCTGTCGCTTCGATGCGGCTGATGTCGTCAGCCGTGCGCGGCAACACTACGGCTGCGACATCGCGAAATACGTAGTCCACCAATCCGCTGCAATCGAAACCGGAATCCGGCGTGTTGCCGCCATAACGATAGGGTGTGCCGACGAGTCCGATCGCTCGAAATAAAATATCGTTCGCCGCTTCTTCGCCGTGGTGATGCAACGGGTTGGGTCCGCGCGAAATCGCGATGTCCGGTTTCGACTTGAACGGCGCACAAGCGGCCAGCGTGGTTGCCGCAAGCGCGATCGTGATCGACCGAAGTGCTTTAAACGTCATCGCGCGTACGTTCGAGCAACGCGCTCGCGCTGTCAATGCGGCTGCCGCCGCGAACGAAACCGGCTACCATTAACTACCCCATTCAGGATTGCGCAATGCAGATCGAAAAAGGAAAAGTCGTCTCGTTCCACTACTGGCTCAGGGACGATGCGGGCAATGACATCGAAGCCTCCGAAGGCCGGCCGCCGATGGCGATTCTGTACGGTCAGGGCAACATTATTCCAGGTCTCGAAAACGCGATGGCCGGTCGCTCTGAAGGCGATCGCTTCGACGTGGTCGTTTCGCCGGCCGAAGGTTATGGCGAGCGCCGCGAGGATTTCACACAGCGCGTTCCCAAAAAATATTTTCCCGACGCCGAGAGTTTAAAACCGGGCATGTCCACGGCTGTACAAACGGATAAAGGTGCGCGGCCGGTAACGGTTGTGAAAGTGGGATCGAGCGTCGTCGATGTCGATCTGAATCATCCGATGGCGGGAAAGACCCTTCACTTCGCGATCGAGATCACGCAAGTGCGTGACCCGACCGAAGAAGAAATCGCGCACGGCCACGTGCACGGCGACGGCGGTCATCATCACTAACCACTGCTTGTTTTTCGGGCGCTGAAAAAAGTCGAGGGGCTCAGCTTGCGCTGAACCCCCCGGGACTCCCCGCTACTATCTTTAAGCTGCGACGCTGCTGACCAGCGTCAATTTCGGGCGCGACGATTGCGCGACCGAGTTGGACAAGCTGTCGTACAGCTCGACCTGCGTATTCGTGACTTCTTCTTCGAAGCGGCTCAGACGATCCTGTGCGGCGGCGGCGATTGGCGCCGGAATCGCATTGACGTCGAGCAATTGACGAACGAGTTCGCGATGACTGTTGGTGAAGTCTGGATCGCGCACGGCTTCTTCGAGTGCGCACACCATCGCGGCCAGCCAACCGGAGCTCGGTGAGCGCAGAGCCAGCAGCATTTCGTTGGTGTGAAGTTTCATGATCCGTGTCCGCCGATAGCCGGCTTTTGCCGACGCAGAGGCATAATGCAGGTTCGATGCCAAGGATGGGTCGCGGGATTTCTTGCGTTTTACCCGCGCCATCCAGCACCCTTGCACGTCGCCAGAATGCGAGAAAAAACCATGCAATGGCTTAAACCGCTAGTCGCCTTATTCCTACTGCCGGGCTTGTGTGACGCAGGTCAACAAAAAACGTCAGATTTTGACCTGATCGTTCGCCACGGCACCGTGTACGACGGCTCCGGCGGGGAGCCGAAGCAGACGGACGTCGGCATTCGCGGCGATCGCATCGCGGCCATCGGCGATTTATCGAAGGCACACGGCGCTCAGCAAATCGACGCAAAAGGCATGGCCGTGTCACCCGGTTTCGTCAACATGCTGTCGTGGGCGCCGGATTCTCTTTACATCGATGGCCGTTCATTGTCGGACATCAAGCAAGGTGTGACGCTGGAGGTTTTCGGCGAAGGCGAATCCCTCGGACCGCTCAGTGCCGAATCGCGCGCGGCAATGATCGCCGGCCAAGGCGATCTCAAGCATCCCGTCGATTGGACCACGCTGGGCGAGGGGCTCGATGCGTTAGTGAAAAAAGGCGTATCGCCCAACATCGCATCGTTTGTCGGCGCAGCGACAATTCGCGAACACGAAGTGGGTTACGTCAATCGCGCGCCGAGTGCCGACGAACTCAAGCGTATGCAGGATCTCGTTCGCGTAGCGATGCGCGAAGGTGCGCTCGGCGTCGGCTCAGCGCTCATCTATTCGCCGGCCACGTACGCGAAGACGGATGAACTGATTGCGATCACCAAAGCAGCCGGCGAATTCGGCGGTGCCTACATTTCGCACATGCGTAGCGAAGGCGATCGATTGCTCGAATCGCTCGATGAACTTATCCGTATCGCGCGCGAGTCGCACGTGCATGGCGAGGTTTATCACTTCAAAGCCGCCGGCAAATCCAATTGGCCGAAAATGAGCCAAGCCATTGCGAAGATTGAAGCCGCGCGTGCCAGCGGCGTCGATATTTCGGCGAATATGTACAGCTATACCGCGGGTGCTACCGGTTTGGATGCCGCCATGCCGTCGTGGGTGCAGGAGGGCGGCGTCGATGCGTGGATCAAACGATTACAGGATCCCACAACGCGCGCGCGCGTTGTCAAAGAAATGCGCGAGCCCGGTAAATACTGGGAAAATCTTCTGCTGGCTGCTGGATCGCCCGACAATGTGTTGCTCGTCGCGTTCGATACAGAGGCGCTGAAGCCGCTAACCGGCAAGACGCTTAGCGAAGTCGCGCGCATGCGCGGAAAATCGCCGGAAGAAACCGCGATTGATCTCGTCATCGAAGATCACACGCGCATCGGCACCGTGTATTTCCTGATGTCGGAAGACAATGTGAAACTCGGGCTGTCGCAACCGTGGGTCGCGCTGGGATCGGACGAGGGATCGTACGAACCGAAAGGCGTGTTCCTGAAATTCCAGCCGCATCCGCGCGCATACGGCAACTTCGCTAAATTCCTCGGCAATTACGTGCGCGATCAACACGTAGCGTCGCTCAGCGATGCCGTGCGGCGCCTGAGCGCTTTGCCCGCGCATAATTTGAAATTGCGGGATCGCGGCGAAATAAAAATTGGCGACTACGCCGACGTCGTCGTGTTCGACCCGGCGACGATCGCCGATCACGCGACCTACAATGATCCGCAACAATTCGCGACCGGTGTCCGCGATGTCGTCGTCAACGGCGTGCAGGTTCTGAAAGACGGCGAACACACGGGTGCGACGCCCGGACAAGTCGTCCGCGGACCTGGCTGGACCGGCTGGCACACCGCCACGCCGCGTCATCGATCTGTCGCCACGGCAGTAGCGATGGAGCAAGCGGGCGCCGAATGAGTCCGCGAAAATCCGACGTCGTAGTGCTCGGCGGCGGCGTCATTGGTTTGGCGTGCGCGCTGTATCTCCTTCGCGCCGGACGCAGCGTTACCGTTCTGGAAAAAAGTCGCGCTGGATCAGCCGCGTCGCACGGCAATTGCGGCACGATAACGCCGAGTCACGCGACGCCGCTCGCCGTTCCCGGCGTCATCGGCCAGGCGCTGCGTTGGATGCTAAAGCCGGATGCACCGCTGCGCATCGCACCGCGCCTGGATTTCGGGTTGCTCGAATGGCTGCTCAATTTCGCACATCGCTGCAATTGGAATGACGCGAAACGAATTACGACGATCAAATCCGGATTACTTCATTTATCGCGTCAATCACTCGAAACATTGATCGTCGCCGGAAAGCTCGACTGCGAATTCGGCGCAGTCGGTACGATGAATGTCTATCGCGACGCGGCCGCCTTCGAAAAATCTCACTGGCTACCGACACTGCTCATCGAAAACGGTATCGCCGTCGAAACACTCGACGCCGGGCAAACGCGCAGCCGCGAACCGGCGTTGAACGACTCGGTCGTCGGCGCATATTTCCATCCCGGCGACGCGCATCTGCGGCCTGATCGCTATTTATCGGAACTCGCGCGTATCGTTCGGGAAAATGGCGGCGAGATCCGCGAATCGACGACGATCACCGGTTTTCGCGTCGACGGCGATCGCGTCGATGCCATTATCACCGATCAAGGTGAATTCTCCGGCGCCGAGATTGTCCTCGCGCTCGGCTCGTGGTCGCCGCTACTCGCGCGACAGCTTGATCTGCGCATTCCGATTCAGCCGGGCAAGGGCTACTCGATCACGTACACGAAACCGGCGATCGCACCAAAAATTCCGATGACGTTGAAGGAACGTGCGGTCTGCGTGACCGCATGGAGTTCCGGTTTCCGCCTCGGCAGCACGATGGAATTCGCCGGCTACGACGATTCACTGAATCGCACACGGTTGGATGCGCTCAAACGTGGCGCCGCTGAATATTTGCGCGAACCCGAAGGACAGACCGTCACCGAAGAATGGTTCGGTTGGCGTCCGATGACCTATGACGATCTGCCACTCATCGGGCGCCCCGGAAAATTACGGAATCTGACGATGGCGACCGGTCATGGCATGTTGGGCATCACGATGTCGGCAGCGACCGGTCAATTGGTCCGCGACATCATCTGCGGCACCGAGCTTCCGCTCGACGTGACGCCTTTTGATCCCAATCGATTCGCACTGTAAGGCGACGCCGCGGTCGATGACTGACGCGAATGCATCGCCATTGACCGACGAGCAACGCCGACGCTTCCAACGCGCGATCGATGCCCATCGTCGTGGCGATTTCGACACGGCGGCGAAAGATTATGCCTCGTTGCTCGATGTCGTTCCCGATCACGTCGACGCCTTGCACATGTTCGCGATGCTGAACCACCAGCGCGGCGCTTCGGAGCGAGCACTGGCGTTGCTGGATTCAGCATTGTCGCTGGCGCCGAACGCACCGACGATACTGGCCAATCGCGCATCGATTCATTTGGCGAACGGCAATGCCGACGAAGCGCAACGCGATGCACGCGCAGCGATCGGTGGCGATCCCGCTTCCTTCGGTGCGTGGTTCAATCTGGGTCTCGCGCTTAAACAAACGAATCTCGCCGAAGCCGCGGCTGCCCTGCGATCTGCGAGTCGTTTGCGGCCTCCCGACGCGCGGGCATTGCTTGAATGGTTTTCGGCGGCTGCGAAATCGCAACAGCCGTTCGGTGTCGACGAGCGTATCCGGCAAGCGTTGCCGTCGTTTTCTTCGCTGCGCAACCTCGCATTGCAAACGGCAACCGATTTGGAGCGATACGGATACTCGACGGCGGCGATCGTCGTGCTGACGCAATTGCGTCGCGAGTTGGCTGACGACACAGTCGTCGTCGCGCGTCACCAATTGGAAGTCGCTTACGGAAAAGCGGCGTTACTCGAACAACAACATCGAACCGCCGAAGCGTTGTCTGCTACGAATGTGTTGCT
>CAZZWP010000058.1:10177-16992 GCA_964657965.1 uncultured Rudaea sp.
CGATCATTACCCAAATCATCGCGGCGCCCGAATGCTGCGTGCAAGCATTCTCGGCGACCGAGGAGAGCCGACAGCGGCCCTGGCTGATTATCGGTACATAGTCGAATCGACACCGGACGACGCAGTAGCCGGAAGCGCCATGTTGATCGCGATGCAGCACGATCCGTCTCTGTCGGCGACTGAAATTTTCGACGCGCATCGTGCTTGGGCGGCGCGCAACGTACCGCACGTCGCGGCCATCCTGCCGAGTGGATTCGATCCGGAGAAAAAGCTTCGTATCGGTTGGCTGTCGCCGCGATTTTTCTCCGGGCTCGTGTCGAATTTCTTCCATGCACCGCTGCGGCATTTTGATCGAACCGATATGACGCACATCCTGTATGACAGCGGCGGAATTGAAGACTCGATGACTGACGAATTGAAATCCGCCGCCGATGAATGGCATCGCGTCGATTCGCTCGACGACACCGCATTCGTCGATCGCATTCGCGCTGACAACATCGATATTCTTGTCGAGTTGAGCGGGCACAGTCCGGGCAATCGGTTACGCGCGTTAGCGCAGCGGCCGGCGCCGGTACAAATCAGCTGGCTCGATTATTTTCACAGCACCGGCATGGGCGCGATCGACGCTCTGCTCAGCGACGCGGTGTCGAGTCCACCGGCCATGTCCGAGTATTACACCGAGCGCGTTGTGTATTTGCCGTCGGGACGATTGAGCTATACGCCTCCCGATGCGCCGTCACCGCAACCGCGCGCCGAAGGTTCCATTCGATTCGCCAGTTTCAATCGGGTCAGCAAAATCAACGATGACGTCCTCGGTGCGTGGTCACGCATTCTCGCTGGCGTGCCGGACAGTCGTCTGCGACTCAAGGCGCGCGCGTTCGATAGCGCTAACGAGCGCGCTTACTTTATCGATCGATGCGTGCGTCATCGCATTTCACCGGAAAGAATTGAACTGCAGAGCTATGGCTCGCATTCCGAAACGTTCGCCTCGTATGCGGAGATAGATATCGCGCTCGATCCGTTTCCGTTTTCAGGTTGCGCGACGAGTCTCGACGCGCTTTGGATGGGCATTCCGGTGATCACGAAAATTGGCGAGACGATGGTGAGTCGCCAAACGGCCAGTTTGCTAACGTCCGTACATCTCGAAGAATGTATCGCGTCCGACGAAAATGATTACGTGCTACGCGCGGTCGAGCTGGCGTCAAACGCAGAATTTCTAAGCGTGTTAAGAAACGAACTCCGCGGTCGGATGCGAACTTCGCTTTGCGATCCCGCGCGTCATGCGAGCGAACTGAGTGCCGCGCTGCGCGCATCATGGCGGGCGTTTTGTCGGGGCGAGTTCGCCGCGCGCAAAATCATTGCGTAATTTTCAGCGGCGCCGCTAAGCTGCGTCTTACGCTCCGAATCCGGAATTCAAGTGACCGATACCTACACGCTTCATCGCGGTTCAGCGCCGTTGCTCATTTCGCTGCCGCATAACGGAACGGAATTGCCTGCGGATTTGGTCGAGCGACTGACGCCGCAAGCCAAGCGCGTTCCCGACACGGATTGGCACGTCGCGAAACTTTACGATTTCGCGCACGAACTTGGCGCGTCGATAATCGTGCCGAACTACTCGCGTTATGTGATCGATCTGAATCGTCCGCGCGACGACGCGTCGCTTTATCCCGGACAAAACACGACGGGTTTGTGCCCCATCGCCACATTCTCCGGTGAGCCGGTTTATCGAGCGGGTCAGGAACCGGACCAGAACGAAATCACCGCACGCATCGAACAATATTGGCGGCCGTATCACACGGCGCTCGCCGAAGAGATTGAGCGCATCGGCGAAGCGCACGGACGCGTCGTTCTGTGGGAGGGTCATTCCATTCGAGGTGTCACGCCGTTCTTGTTCGAAGGGCAGTTGCCGGATTTGAATATCGGCACCGCCGATGGCGACAGTTGCTCAGCCGGCTTGCAACGCCGGCTGGTGAATGTGCTCGACGCGCAACGTGACTATTCGTATGTCTTGAACGGCCGTTTCAAAGGCGGTTACATCACGCGGCATTACGGTAAACCGTCGCAAGGCGTGGATGCGATTCAGCTCGAACTCGTGCAGTCGAATTATATGAACGAAGAAACGTTCGACTACAACGAAACACACTCGCAGAAACTGCAGACCGTAATCAAAAAATTGCTGGAAGCGGCGCTGGGCTGAATCTCACCGTGGCAGTTTTACGGCTTCGAGTTCCCAAAGAAGATACGCCGGTTTGAACGACGCCTGCGTGCCGCGCAGCCAGCGTGAAAAAGAACGCAACTTACGCGAGAAACTTTTTGCAGGCGAATTGTTTTCGGCGGACCCCGCAATCGCGCTATACGCATCCGAACGATAGACGCGACGCACGTCCAACGCACGAAACTTGCCGTGGAATCCGTACATGCGTCCGAGCGGTTCGTCGCCGCAGAAATACGTATGCGTCTGTTCGGTGATGATGTTGACGTGCGTAGGATCGCTAAACGCTTCCGGATTCGGGTACGCGGGTGTGAGTGCATAAAAGCGACCGCCCGGCGCGAGCACGCGCCAGATTTCGTTCATCAGGCGGATGAAAGGAAACGTCGTGCTAGCACCGTCCGGCGTTGCCAGCAGGCGCGGCACGTGTTCGATGAAATCGTAGGCGGAGACCGAACCGAAACGATCGTCGTCGTACGGAATCGGATCGACAAAAAGATTCGCGACTTTATATTCGAATCCATTGGCCGTTAGCGGGCGGACATCGACGCCGCATAACTGTGCGCGCGAATAGGGATTGCGCGGAATCTCACCGCAACCTAAATCGAGATGACGATCGGGAACTGCCATCCGTCGAATGATGACAGTTTATTGCGCGGCTGTGCTGCAGATTTCTTCGATGTCTTGGGCGGCAATGCCTTTATGGCTCATGCGATCGCGCAAAGCCGGCGTGCACGCGTCGCTGACTTGCGCGGCAGGCGTCGCAATGGGACTTCCGGCGCAGCCGGCGCGCACATTGTCGTGCGTCTGAAACACACCACCCAAATCGATATCGCCGGTGACAGTGCTGTTCGCCGCGGTCGTCACTTGATAGCGTAGTCGGCTCGAATCGATGACTTGATGAAAATCGGTGCCGGTGATCTCGACGCGACTGTCTTCGAATTCGCTATGTGTCGCCGGACGAACGGCTTGGGGATCGCTATCGTCGAACCGAAGCTGCACGTTTTTTACACCGTCGGGCACCGCGATCGTCAGCATGTTTTCACCGAGCTGCACGCCGAAATTGTTTTTGTATACCGCCGTGCAAACCGTTGCGTCGGTCATCGCATCGGTGGTGCGATGAACTTCCCACGCACCGCTGCGGAAAATCACCGGCGAGCTGGTCAACGATTGCGCCGACGCACCGATCGCAACACATAACGAAAGGGAGGCGAAAACAATCCAAGTCGAACGCGCGTTCATGCTCATCTCCAGGTGTCGCGACGATTCTAGCCCGCGCATCGGCGCGCCAAACGTAAGCAGACGAAAACGCGGATTACTCAGTCAGAAGCCGTTTATCAAACTTCGAGCTGCGCCAGATCGCCTTTTGTTTCCAGCCATTCCTTGCGGTCCGATGCGCGCTTCTTGGCGAGGAGCATGTCCATCAGTTTCGCAGTGCCGTCGTCGCCGTCAACCGTGAGCTGAACGAGACGTCGCGTATCCGGATCGATCGTCGATTCGCGCAACTGCGATGGATTCATTTCGCCGAGACCTTTGAATCGCGTGACGTTGACGGCGCCTTTCATTTTTTCGCGCTCGATTTTCTGCAGCATCGCGTCGCGCTCGGCTTCATCGAGACAATAGAAAACCTGTTTACCCACGTCGACGCGAAACAGCGGCGGCATGGCAACGAAAACATGGCCGTCGCGCACGAGCGATGGAAAATGTTTGAGGAACAGCGCGGAAAGCAATGTCGCGATATGCAGCCCGTCGGAATCCGCGTCGGCTAGGATGACGACCTTGCCGTAACGCAATCCGGAAATATCGTCGCGGCCGGGATCGCACCCAATTGCAACTGCCAGATCATGCACTTCCTGCGACGCCAACACCGATCCGGACTCGACTTCCCACGTATTCAAAATTTTTCCGCGCAACGGCAGGATGGCTTGATAGTCCTTGTCGCGCGCCTGTTTCGCGGAGCCGCCGGCCGAATCGCCTTCGACGAGAAACAGTTCGGTGCGCGACAGATCGCTCGACGCGCAGTCCGCCAGCTTGCCGGGCAGGGCAGGGCCTTGCGTGATTTTCTTGCGGACGATCTGCTTCTCGGCTTTCAATCGCAGCGTTGCGCGTTCGATGGCGATCTGCGCGATACGTTCGCCGATATCGACATGCTGATTGAGGAATAGCGAAAATCCGTCGTGCGTGGCGTTCTCGACGATGGCGGCGGCGTCGCGCGACGACAGCCTCTCTTTCGTCTGTCCCGAAAATTGCGGATCCTGCAACTTCACCGACAACACGAACGACAAACGATCCCACACGTCTTCCGGCGCAAGTTTCACGCCGCGTGGGAGAAGATTTCGTATGTCGCAGAACTCGCGCAGCGCGTCGGTCAATCCCGTACGCAAACCGTTGACGTGCGTGCCGCCTTGAGCGGTCGGGATGAGGTTGACGTAACTTTCCTGCGCCAGTTCGCCGTCAGGAACCCAAGCCAGCGCGAAATCGATCGCCGTCTTATCGCGTTCGTACGAGCCGAGATACAAATCGCGCGGCAGATACTCGTTAGCGCCGAGCATCGAGCGGAGATAATCGCGCAGACCTTCTTCGTAATACCACTCGTCTTTTTCGCCCGTGGCTTCGTCGGTCAAGCGAACGGTCAACCCCGGGCAAAGCACGGCTTTCGCCCGCAGAACGTGCTTCAACTTCGAAAGCAATATCTTTGATGTATCGAAGTATTTCGGATCGGGCCAGAAGCGCACCGTGGTTCCGGTCTGCTTTTTCGCGACGGTTCCGATGGCTTTCAGATTCGTCGCGCGATCGCCGTTCTTGAAATCCATGCGCCAGATCTGGCCATCGCGGCGAATGGTCACCTCGACTTTGTTCGACAGCGCATTCACCACCGACACGCCCACACCGTGCAAGCCGCCGGAATATGTGTAGTTCTTGTTCGAAAACTTGCCGCCCGCGTGCAGGCGCGTGAGGATCAATTCCACGCCCGGAATACCTTCGTCCGGATGGATGTCGACCGGCATACCGCGTCCGTCGTCGCTGACTTCGACCGATCCATCCTCATAAACGATCACCTCGATCGTCTTCGCGTAACCGGCGATGGCTTCATCGACCGAGTTGTCGACCACTTCCTGCACGAGATGATTCGGGCGCGTCGTGTCCGTGTACATGCCCGGACGGCGTTTGACCGGCTCCAGGCCCGACAGGACTTCGATGTCGGCGGCGTTGTATTTGCTGTTCATACATCCATCTTATGCGAAAGGCGGGCATCCTCGGGATTCGACGGAAAAATTTCAAGGACTCGCGGCGGACGGTATCAGCCTGTAAACTATCGCTTTACCAGCATCGGGAATGCTGCGGCCATGACTCCTCTCATTTTTGTCACCGGCGGTGTGGTGTCTTCTCTCGGGAAGGGCATCGCATCGGCGTCGCTGGCTGCCATCCTCGAAGCGCGCGGTTTGCGCGTGACGATGATGAAGCTCGATCCGTACATCAACGTCGATCCGGGCACGATGAGCCCGTTTCAGCACGGCGAGGTTTACGTCACCGACGATGGCGCCGAGACCGATCTCGATCTTGGTCACTACGAACGCTTCGTTCGTACGCGTTTGACCGGAAAGAATTCGATCACGACCGGAAAAATTTACGAGTCGGTGATCCGAAAAGAGCGCCGCGGCGATTATCTCGGCGCGACGGTGCAGGTGATTCCGCACATCACCGACGAAATCAAACATTGCATCTACGAAGCGACGCGCGGCTACGACGTGGCGCTGGTGGAAATCGGCGGCACGGTCGGCGACATCGAATCGCAGCCGTTCCTCGAAGCGATTCGTCAACTGCGCATCGAACACGGCGCCGACAAATGCCTGTTCATGCACTTGACGCTGGTGCCGTACATCAAAGCGGCTGGCGAAATCAAAACGAAGCCAACGCAGCATTCGGTAAAAGAATTGCGCGCGCTCGGTATCCAGGCCGACATTCTTCTGTGCCGCTGCGAACAACCGCTGCCCCAGTCGGAACGTCGCAAAATCGCGTTGTTCACCAACGTGCCGGAAAAGGCCGTCATCAGCGCCGTCGATGTCGACACGATCTACAAACTGCCGCTGTGGCTGCATCAGCAAGGTCTGGACGATATCGTCGTTGCGCATCTTCGATTGGACGCGAAGCCCGCCAACTTGCTCGAATGGGACCGTACCGTCGAAGCGATCGAACATCCGAAAGATGAAGTCACGATCGCGATCATCGGCAAATACGTCGAGCACAAGGACGCGTACAAGTCGCTCGGCGAAGCATTGCGTCATGGTGGGCTGAAGCAAGCGGCGCGCGTCAATCTGCGCTGGCTCGAATCCGAAGACATCGAAGCGCGCGGACCTGAATCGCTGCGCGATGTCGACGGCGTTCTCGTGCCCGGCGGATTCGGCAAGCGCGGTTTCGAGGGCAAGATCGCCGCTGCACGTTTCGCGCGCGAAAACAAAATTCCGTATTTCGGCATCTGCTACGGCATGCATGCGGCCGTGATCGATTTCGCGCGCAACATCGCAGGCCTGGAAGGCGCGAATTCGACGGAAAACGATCGCCATTGCGCGCATCCGGTTATCGCATTAATTACGGAATGGACAAC
>CAZZWP010000059.1:0-16881 GCA_964657965.1 uncultured Rudaea sp.
ATGTTCGTTGTGATTCAGGACATTCGCGAAGCAGGCGCCGAATCCGACGTCGACGACGATCCCGGAAATTACCGCGCGCTGTTTTTGGCGGCGTCGGAAGGCTTGTATCGCAGTTTGCCGAACGGCGGATGGATCGACGTCAATCCCGCATTGGCAAGAACGCTCGGTTATGAATCGCCGGCGCACATGTTGTTGGAGACGAATCGGCGACGCGTCAGCGAGCTGTATGTCGATCCGACGCATGCGAATCGTCTTTATGCGCTGCTCGACCGCGACGGCCAGTTCGAGGACGAGCACGCGGAAGTCCGGTGTCGTGACGGACGTTCGGTTTGGATATCCGAAAACGGACGTGCGGTGCGCGACACCAACGGCCGCATCATGTATTACGAAGGCTCGATCGTCGACATCACGCAACGCGTGCATGCGCAGAGTCAGCTTCGTCAATCGGAATTGCTTTACAAAACGCTGATCGAAAACTGTCGCGATGGCGTTTTTCTGGTGCATCACGACATCGTCGTATTCGCCAATCGAACGCTGGCGGAAATGCTCGGCTATCACGGCGACGAACTGGCCGGCCGGCGCTACATGGATTTCGTCGCGCCGGAATCCATCAGCGAGCAAACCGAACGGCGCGCCGCGCACACCGATGGCTCGCGATCGATGCAGGACTACGAAGTTCAGGTGCTGCGCAAGAACGGAACGCGGCGGCTCATGCGCGTTCGCGCCAGCGCCGTGGCGTACAACGGCGAAATCGCAAGCACCGGAACCATTCAAGACATCACGGACGATCGCGTCGCACAATTGGCGCTGGCCGAAGCGGAACGTAAATACCGTTCGCTATTCAAGAATTCCGTCACCGGCATGTTTCAAAGTCATCCGGATGGCAGGCTGATGCAGGCCAACGATGCGTTGGCACGCATCCTTGGGTTCGACAATGCCGACGCACTCATCGCCGGCGTGACGCACATGAGTCAAATTTACGCGCGGCCCGACGAACGCCAATGGTTGATCGCCCAACTCCTCGATCAGGGCGGCGTCGACGACGTTATTTTTATCGCACGTCGTCGCGACGGCAGCGAAGTCACGGTGGAATTGTCGGCGAGAACGATACGCGACGACGACGGACAAGCGCAGTACATCGAAGGCTCCGCGCAGGACGTCACGGCGCGCCTGGATGCCGAGCGCGCGTTGCAGCAATCCGAAATGCGCTATCGCACGTTGGTCGAACACAGCCAGGCGGGTGTCTACATGATGCTCGACGATCGCTACACGTACGTCAATCACGCATTCGCCGGCATGTTCGGCTACACGGAAAGCGAATTGATCGGTGCGGATTTTCGCCTGCTCGTCCCGCCGGAATCCATCCGGCAGCAGGAAACGCGGTATCAGCGTCAAACGCAAACGGACAACAATCGCGGCGATTATTGCGTGACGTTGATGTGCAAAGACGGCACACGCATCGACGCAATGGTAAGCGCGGGAACCATCGCGATCGAAGGTCGCGCCTACACGACCGGCACCATTCGCGACGTAACCGACGAGCGCCGCGCACAGAGACAACTCGAGCACAACGCCAGCCACGATTTGCTGACCGGTTTGCCGAATCGCGTTTTCTTCGAAGAAGAACTGCTGCGCGTCATCGGCGAAGCGCGCGCCCTCGGGTCCAACGACTACGCCGTTCTGTTTCTCGATCTGGACGGATTCAAACTCGTCAACGACAGTCTCGGTCACGCCAGTGGTGACTTGCTGCTCGTACAAATCGCCGAGACGTTGCGCAACGAACTCGGCGGACATTGCCTCATCGCGCGCTACGGCGGCGATGAATTTACGTTATTGCCGCACGGCACATGCCCGCGCATTCGCGCCGAACAACTCGCCCAGCGCGTGCTCACGTTGTTAGCCGGATCGTTCGAGATCGATGGCCATCGCGTGTTCTCGGGCGCGAGCGTCGGCGTCGTGCTGGGGCGCCAGGAATATCATTCGCCCGATCAAGTGTTGCGCGACGCCGATACCGCCATGTATCGCGCCAAGGCCAGCGGCAAATCGGCCTATGTGATTTTCGACGACGCGATGCATTCCGCTGCACGCGCGCGCTTGAAGATCGAAACCGAGCTTAAGTTCGCCCTCGAGCGGGGCGAATTTCACGTTTTCTATCAACCCATCGTCGATCTGCCGACAGGCATCGTACGGAGCTGCGAGGCGCTCGTGCGCTGGCAGCATCCGGAGCGCGGATTATTGTTGCCATCGTCGTTTCTGGATGTGGCCGAAGAAACGGGTACCATCGTCGCGATCGACTGGTGGGTCCTCGAACACACATGCCGTAACCTGATTCGATGGCAACGCCGTCATCCGGCGCACGCGGCGTTGCGCGTCAACGTCAATATCGACGAGCGTCAATTCGCCGAGCCGAATGTCGTCGCGAGTGTGCGCGATATTCTCGGTCGCACGGGGGTGGATCCGGCGTGTCTGGCGCTCGAAATCACCGAGACGGTGTTCCGTCGCGGCCGACGCGAAGCCGAAACGACGTTATCGGGATTGAAATCGCTCGGCGTGGCGCTAGTCGTGGACGATTTCGGAACCGGCTATTCATCGCTGGATTCGTTCGCGACATCGCCCTTCGACGCGCTCAAAGTCGATCGCAGTTTTGTGCGCGACATGGTCACGAATTTCCGCCATCGCGCCATCGTGCGCACGATCGCGAGCCTCGCCGCCGACCTCGGACTGAGCCTCATCGCCGAAGGTGTGGAGCGCTTGGATCAAGCCGACGTTTTGCGCGAATTGGGATATGGCGGGGCGCAAGGATTTCTGTACTCGCCCGCGCTGCCGCTCGAAGAGCTCGAGCATGTTTTGGAGCATGGTGTCAGTCATAACGGAGACACCGCCGCCGACGCTGTTGCCTAATTGTTGCGCCGCGGCATAATGGGGGCCCTTTCGGAGTCCTCGATGAGCCGCACGTATAACTTCGCCGCCGGTCCCGCCGCGTTACCAGAATCCGTTTTGCGCACCGCTCAGTCGGAGATGCTGGAATGGGGCAAAGCGCACGCTTCGGTGATGGAGATCAGTCATCGCGGTAAGGATTTCATCGCGCTGGCGCAGGAGTCCGAGGCGGATTTGCGCAAATTGTTGCAAATTACACAAAATTACAAAGTACTCTTTTTGCAGGGAGGTGCCACCCAGCACTTCGCGCAAATTCCGATGAATTTCGCCGTCGGAAAATCGACGGATTACATCGTCACCGGCGCGTGGGGTGAAAAAGCGTATAAAGAAGCCAAGCCGATTACGAACGTTCAGATCGCGGCGAGTTCGGAATCGACGAACTTCACGACGATTCCAGAACGCAGCACGTGGAAACTCGACCCCGCCGCCGCGTACGTGCACTACACGCCGAATGAAACGATTCATGGCGTCGAATTTCAATCCATTCCCGACGTCGGTGACGTACCTCTGGTGGCGGACATGTCGTCGAACATCCTGTCGCGTCCGATCGACGTGTCGAAATTCGGCGTTATTTACGCGGGCGCGCAGAAAAACATCGGTGCGTCTGGACTCGTCGTGATGATCGTCCGCGACGATCTTCTGGCACGGTGTCCGAAAGATATTCCGAAAATCTTCAATTACGCCGAACAGGCGGCGAACGATTCGATGCTCAATACGCCGAACACGTTCGGATGGTATCTGGCCGGATTGGTCTTCAAGTGGCTGGAAGCAGAAGGCGGGTTGGCCCAAGTCGAAAAAAGAAATATCGCGAAAGCCGACTTGCTTTATGGCTACATCGACCGTTCGGGCTTCTACAAAAACCCGGTCGAAAAAAGCGCACGGTCGCGAATGAATGTTCCATTCACGCTGCCCGATGAAGCACTCGACGCACCGTTCCTCAAAGAATCCGAAGCGGCCGGATTGATGGCGCTGAAAGGTCATCGCGCCGTCGGCGGCATGCGCGCGTCGATTTATAACGCGATGCCCATCGAGGGCGTGCAAGCACTCGTGGATTTCATGAAGGATTTCGCGCAACGCAACGGCTAGAAGTCGTCATCCCGGCAGAATCTGGGGTTCAGTTTTTTTACTCGGCGCAAAAGCTGGATTCCAGCTTTCGCTGGAATGACAGGGGAAATGAAGCACCATGTTCAAGATCCAGACACTCAATAATATTTCGAAGAACGGTCTTTGCCGGTTGCCGTCGAACCTTTATAACGTCGCCAACGACGTTGCCGATCCCGACGCTATTCTGCTGCGCTCCGCGGACATGCACGGCGCAGTGCCGGCGGGCTCGATCAAAGCGGTCGCGCGCGCGGGCGCGGGCGTCAACAATATTCCGGTGTCGGAATTCAGCAAGCGCGGCGTGCCGGTCTTCAACGCACCGGGCGCGAATGCAAATGCCGTGAAAGAGCTCGTCGTCGCCGGCATGTTGATTTCCGCGCGTAACTTGAACGATGCGCTGTCGTTCGTCGGCGGCTTGGATGCCGGGGACGATTTGCATCACAAGGTGGAGGCCGAAAAGAAACGCTTCGTCGGCACCGAACTTTCCGGCAAAACGCTGGGGGTCGTGGGTCTCGGCGCGATTGGCGTGAAAGTCGCCAACGCCGCACGCGCGCTCGGCATGAACGTGCTCGGTTTCGATCCGCACATGACGATCGACGGCGCATGGGCATTGTCGTCTGACGTTGCTAAAGCAGGATCATTGAATGAATTGTTCGCGGCCGCCGATTACGTGTCGTTCCACGTTCCACTCAACGATGCGACCAAGGGTATCTTCGGCGCTTCCGCACTCGAAGCCGTCAAACCCGGTGTCGTTTTGCTGAACTTTGCGCGCGAAGGCATCATTGATCCGGTGACTTTAAAGAAAGGCCTCGAATCCGGTCGAATCGGCCGTTACGTCACCGATTTCCCGAGTGCCGATCTGATCGGCAACCCGCGCGTGATCGGTCTGCCGCATCTCGGCGCATCGACCGGCGAAGCGGAGGAAAACTGCGCGCTCATGGTCGTCGACCAATTACGCGATTTTCTCGAGAACGGCAATGTCCACAACGCCGTCAACTTTCCCAACATTCGCATGTCGCGCACGGGATCGGCGCGATTGTGCATTTCGAATCAGAATCGCCCGAACATGATCGGTCAGCTTTCTCACGTGCTCGGCGAGGCGGGCGTCAACATTTCGCAAATGCACAACGCATCGCGCGGCGATCTGGCGTACACGCTGATCGATCTGGATTCGCCGGCCTCCGACACTTTGATTGCCTCCATCGGCAAGATTGACGGTATCCTTTCGGTGCGCGCCATCGCGTCGTGAGGTCTCGTGCATCGTGAAAAAGGTTGCCGCCAAGAAAACCATCGCGAAAAAAACGGCGTCCGTGCCGTTTTCTCTGGCCGACGCGCGCTCGCGCATCGATGCGATTGACCGCACGATTCAAGAACTGATCGCCGAACGGGCCGGTTGGGCGCAGCAAGTCGGCAAAGCGAAAGGTCCGCTGAAGGCGGCGGTGGAGTACTACCGCCCTGAGCGCGAGTCGCAAGTGCTGCGCATGGTGATCGATCGCAATCACGGACCACTCGCCGACGAAGTGCTGGTGCGCTTGTTTCGCGAAATCATGTCGGCGTGTCTGGCGCAGCAGGAACCGCTGAAAGTAGGCTATCTCGGTCCGGAGGGCACGTTCAGCGAGCAAGCGGTGCGCAAGCATTTCGGACATTCGTCGCACGGTTTGCCGTTGTCGACGATCGAGGAAGTGTTTCAGGAAGTGGAAAACGGCGATGCGGATTTCGGCGTCGTGCCTGTCGAGAATTCGGGGCAGGGTACGATCCAGATTACGCTCGACATGTTCCTGACGTCGCAATTGAAAATTTGCGGCGAAGTGGAGTTGCGCGTGCGGCAATATCTGTTGTCGCGTACCGGCCGCATCGAGGATATCGAACGTATTTATTCGCATCCGCAATCGTTCGCGCAAACGAAGGGCTGGTTGCGAAGTCATCTGCCGAAAGCCGAAAAAATCGCCGTGTCGAGCAATGCGGAAGCCGCGCGCCGGGCGCGCAATGCGGACGATGCTGCCGCGATCGCCGGCGAGGCAGCGGGTCATGTCTACAACTTGCGCAAAGTCATCATCAGTCCGATCGAAGATCGCGACGACAACACGACGCGCTTCCTCGTGCTCGGCCGGCAATTCTTTCCGCCGTCGGGACACGATCGCACGTCAGTTCTCGTCTTCATCAAAGATCAGCCGGGCGCGTTGTTCAACGTGCTCAATCCGTTCGCCAAGCATGGCGTGAGCATGAACCGCATCGAGTCGCGACCGTCGCATCAGGCGAAGTGGGAATACGCGTTCTTCATCGATTTGTCCGGGCACGTTGAAGACGAACCGATGAAACTGGCGCTGGCGGAATTGAAAAAACACGCGGCGCAAATCAAGATTCTCGGCTCGTATCCGGTGGCCGTTTTGTGAGTTTCGATCCATCGCAATTGGCGAATGCGGCCACGCGTGGACTGCGCGCGTACGATCCCGGCCACGATCTGCCCGCGTTGCGCAAACGGTTCGGCAGCGCGCTTGCCGAGCTTGGTTCGAACGAAAATCCGATCGGTCCGAGTCCGCGTGCGCTGGCGGCGATTCAGAACGAACTGGCTCATCTGTTTCGCTATCCTGACCCGAAGGGCGGTGCTCTGAAAGTTGCACTTGCCGAACGGCTGAATGTCGATGTCGCACAAATCACGTTCGGTAACGGCTCGCATGAACTGCTGATGCTGGTCGCGCAGTGCTTCGCCGATGCGAACACGTCGGTCGCGTTTTCCGAATTCGGATTCGCGGTGTTTCCTATCGCGACGGCGGCATCGGGCGCGAAAGCGATTCGCGTGCCCGCGATTCCCCGCGATCATGCGGCGATGCCGCTCGGCCACGATCTGAACGCGATGGCGAAAGCAGTTCGCGGCGACACACGAATCGTCTATCTCGCCAATCCGAACAATCCGACGGGAACATGGTTCGACGACGATGCGCTCGAATCGTTCTTGAAATCCGTTCCGGGAAATACGCTGATCGTGCTCGACGAGGCGTATCACGAATTCACGTCGGCACCCGGATTGACGACGGCGTTGAAGTTTATCGCGCGCTTTCCGAATCTCATCGTGACGCGCACGTTTTCCAAAGCCTACGCGCTGGCCGGATTGCGTTTGGGTTATGCGATCAGTTCGCCGGAAGTTGCGGCTATTTTTGAACGGTTGCGCGAATCCTTCAATTGCAACGGCCTGGCGCTTATTGCGGCGGAAGCCGCGTTGATGGACAAGGAACACGTCGCTCGTTCGAAGGCTTGGAATCTCGACGAGCGCGAATGGCTCACGCAGAAACTGAGAGAACGCGGATTTCGCGTTTTGCCTTCGCAAACGAATTTCGTTTTGATCGATTTCGCGCGCGACGCTACGCCGATCGAAAAAAAGTTGTTCGACAACGGCGTGATTGCGCGCCCGATGGGTGGCTACGGCCTGCCCGAGTTTTTGCGGATCAGTATCGGAACACGTGAAGAAAACGAACGGTTCCTGGCCGCGCTTCCGTGAGCGATAACCGGTTGGACTGGACGAGTTCGCCGTCGACCGCGTTGCATGGCGGCGTGGTCGTTCCTGGCGACAAATCGATTTCGCATCGCGCGATCATGCTCGCCGCGATCGCCGAAGGTGCGTCGCGCATCACCGGTTTCCTCGAAGGCGAAGACACACGCGCGACCGCACGCGCGTTCGGGCTGATGGGCGTCGACATCGAGTCGCCGCGCGACAACGAACGCGTGGTGCACGGCGTCGGTCTTTACGGGCTGCATCGTCCCGACGCTCCCATCGATTGCGGAAACGCCGGCACCGGCATGCGATTGTTGACGGGATTGCTCGCCGGACAACGTTTCGATTCCACATTGATCGGCGATGAATCGCTCTCGCGCCGGCCGATGCGTCGCGTGATCGATCCGTTGTCGCGCATGAATGCACGCATCGATTCGAACAATGGATTGCCACCGTTGCGCGTGCGCGGAAATCAGACGTTGTCTGGGATGCGTTATGAAGTGCCGGTGGCCAGTGCGCAGGTGAAGTCGGCGATTTTGCTCGCCGGTCTGTATGCACGTGGCGAAACGGAAGTGATCGAGCCGCATCCGACGCGCGATTACACCGAAAGCATGCTTTGCGCCTTCGGTTTTCCCATCGAGTTCAGCCAAGGACGCGCGAAGATCGTCGGCGGCCATAGGCTGCGCGCTGTGGACATCGAAGTACCTGGAGATTTTTCGTCGGCGGCATTTTTTATCGTCGCGGCGACCATCGTTCCGGGTTCGGAATTGACCATCAAGAACGTCGGTCTGAATCCACGTCGCACCGGATTACTCCACGTATTGCGATTGATGGGTGCGGATATCACCGAGGGAAATTTGCGAACCATCGGCGGAGAACGCGTCGGCGATCTGAGCGTTCGTTCGGCGCACTTAAACGGTATCGACGTTCCGGTTGAACACGTGCCGGACATGATCGACGAGTTTCCAATTCTGTTTGTGGCGGCCGCCGTTGCCGAAGGTGTCACGCGCATCACTGGCGCTGCCGAGTTACGAGTGAAGGAATCCGATCGCATCGCCGTCATGGCGACCGGACTGCGGGCGCTCGGCATCACGATCGACGAGATGCCGGACGGTGCGATCATCCACGGCGGCCAATTGACGCGCGGAAACGTGACGTCCGCCGGCGATCATCGATGCGCGATGAGCTTCGCGGTCGCGGGCCTGGTTTGCGATAACGCGGTGACGATCCGGGACTGCGCCAATGTGGCGACCTCGTTCCCGAATTTTTTCGCGCTGGCAAACAGCGTCGGGTTCGCCTTGGCGGACGCGAATCCAGCGTAAGTTACAATGGCGACTCTGTCTTTCACCGACGCCATGACCAAACCCGACGTCGTTCCCGTTCTAACCATCGATGGCCCATCCGGCTCCGGCAAGGGCACGATCAGCCGCATGGCGGCCGACGCGCTCGGTTGGCACATGCTCGATTCCGGCGCGCTGTATCGCTCGATTGGCTTCGCGGCCGGTATGGAAGGGCTCGATTTGTCGGATGCCGACGCCGTGACGCGTTGCGCGCAGACGACCAAGATTTCGTTTCGCGATTTGAAGGACGGCGGCGAGACACGCGTGATCGTGAATGGGCACGACGCGACCGACGAAATCCGCACGGAAACCTGTGGAGCGGCGGCATCGGCGATTGCCGTAATTCCGTCCGTTCGCACGGCTCTTCTGGCCAAACAGCGCAGCTTTCGCAAGTCGCCCGGACTGGTCGCCGACGGCCGCGACATGGGCACCGTGATTTTCCCGGATGCCGCCTTCAAGGTGTTCCTTACCGCCAGCGCCGAAGAACGCGCGAAACGGCGTTATAAGCAGTTGAAAGAAAAGGGGTTGGGCGTTACACTTGCCGCCCTTTTGCGCGAGATTCAAGCGCGTGACGTGCGCGATGCCGAACGTCTCGTCGCTCCGCTCAAACCGGCGGAAGGCGCTGTGTTCATCGATTCGACGGGAATGCCGATCGATGCAGTGGTGGCGCTGGTGCTCGGTTTGGTGCGAAGAAATCTTACGCAGTAAGCCAAGGATTCGCGATTGGGACGAATGCGATTCGGCCGAGAGTCCGGATCAACGGCCCCGTCTTTCCATCGACGGGATTAGCAACGGCGCGGAGTCGACTCCGGGCCATAACGGGTGGACGGAAATCCTGGCTTTACAGCGGCTTAGGAAAACGTCTTGATATCACTTGGAATCTAAAATGACCGAAAGTTTTGCCGAACTATTTGAAAAGAGCCAAACGCTCAACAAACTGAAGCCGGGCGCCATCGTCACCGGCATCGTCGTCGAAATCCGCAATGACGTCGTCGTCGTCAACGCCGGACTGAAATCCGAGGGCATCGTGCCCATCGAGCAGTTCCGCAACGAACAAGGCGAGCTCGAAGTCGCCGTCGGCGATGAAGTGAAAGTGGCTCTCGACGCCATTGAAGATGGTTTCGGCGAAACTCGACTCTCGCGCGAAAAAGCCAAGCGTTCGCTGGTATGGGACGAACTGGAAGAAGCGCAGCAGAGCAATGCCACCGTCACCGGCCGTATTTCCGGTAAGGTGAAAGGCGGCTTTACCGTGGATATCAAAGATGTCCGCGCATTCCTGCCCGGTTCGCTGGTGGATGTGCGCCCCGTGCGCGATCCGGTGTACCTCGAAGGCAAGGAACTGGAATTCAAGATCATCAAGCTCGACCGCAAGCGCAACAACGTGGTCGTGTCGCGTCGCGCGGTTGTCGAGAGCGAACACTCCGAAGAGCGCGAACAGCTGCTCGAACGCCTGCAGGAAAACGCGGTGGTCAAGGGTGTCGTCAAGAACCTCACCGACTACGGCGCGTTCGTGGATCTGGGCGGCATCGACGGCCTGCTTCACATCACCGACATGGCGTGGAAGCGCGTGCGTCATCCGTCCGAAGTGGTCAACGTCGGCGACGAACTCGAAGTCCGCGTGCTGCGTTTCGATCGCGAGCGCAATCGCGTTTCGCTCGGTTTGAAGCAGCTCGGCGAAGATCCGTGGGTTGCGATCGCACGCCGTTATCCGTCGGGTACGCGCCTGTTCGGCAAGGTTTCGAACGTCACCGATTACGGCTGCTTCGTTGAGCTGGAACCGGGCGTCGAAGGCCTGGTGCATGTGTCGGAAATGGACTGGACCAACAAGAACGTCAATCCGGCCAAGATGGTGCAGGTCGGTGACGAAGTCGAAGTGATGGTGCTCGACGTCGATGAAGAACGTCGCCGCATTTCGCTCGGCATCAAGCAGACGCAGGCCAATCCGTGGGAGTCGTTCGCGGCGATCCACAAGAAGAACGACAAGGTGTCCGGCCAGATCAAATCGATCACCGACTTCGGCATCTTCGTCGGTCTCGATGGCGGCATCGACGGTCTCGTGCACCTGTCCGACATTTCTTGGCAGAGCACAGGCGAAGACCTCGTCCGCAACTTCAAGAAGGGCGACACGGTGGAAGCCGTGGTTCTCGCGGTCGATCCGGAGCGTGAACGCATATCGCTCGGCATCAAGCAGCTCGAGCAGGATCCGTTCGGCCAGTACATGGCCTCGAATCCGCGCGGCAGCATTCTCAACGGCACCGTGAAAGAAATCGATGCGAAGGGTGCGACGATCGAGTTGTCCGATGGCGTGGAAGGCTACATGCGCGCCAGCGACATCGCGAAAGAACGCGTTGACGATGCCACGCAACATTTGAAAGTCGGCGACAAGGTCGAAGCCAAATATATCGGCATGGACCGCAAGGGCCGCGTGTTGCAGTTGTCGATTCGCGCGAAGGATGACGACGAAATGCAGCAAGTGCTCGAGGACTATCAGTCGGCTTCCGGCGGCACCACCAAACTAGGTGCGTTGCTCAAGGAGCAGATGAACAAGTCGGAGTGATACATCGCGCTCCGCGGCGGTTGCCGTGGAGCGCATGACCACCGTATCGCGACTAGTGGCACACGAATAAAACCGATCGATCGATCAACGTTGCATTACATGACGTCCGCAACACGGATCTTGCGCCCATGACCAAATCGGAACTGATCGAAGCACTCGCGTTACGCCAGAACCATCTGGCGTTCAACGATGTCGAGATGGCGGTCAAAAGTCTGATCGAACAGATGAGCCTGGCGCTGTCGACGGGCGAGCGCATCGAGATTCGCGGCTTCGGCAGTTTCTCGCTGCACTTCCGTCCGCCGCGCATGGGCCGCAACCCGAAGACGGGTTCTGCCGTCGCGCTGCCGGGCAAGCACGTTCCACATTTCAAACCCGGCAAGGAATTACGCGAACGCGTCAACGAGCTCGCATCGTCGCGGCCCGCGTTCGGTTGATCGTGCGTCACGTTTGCGGTCGGTGCCGTCGACGTCAATCGCTTCCCGTTCCGGCAACGTTTTTTCGAGCGATTCGCGCATGCGTTTGTTGATCATCCTTCTGATTCTCCTTTTCGCCGCGGTCGGCGCCATTTTCGGCGCGCTCAACGGCGAACGGGTCGTCTACGATTTCTATTTCACGACCGCTTCGTTGCCGAAAGGTGGCATGCTGATCGCCGCACTTTTGATCGGCTGGCTGGTCGGCGGCATCGTCGTGTACTTTGGGTTGGTATTGCGATTGCGGCGTCGCGTGCGCACGCTCGCGCGCGAGTTGAAACGCCAAGACGCCGAACCCAAATCAGGCGCGGATATCACCACGCCACCCTCATGAACCTCTCTCCATTTTTTCTCCCGACCGTGGCGTTGCTGTTGCCGTTGGCCGCATTGTCCGGCTGGTTCTTCGGACGCCGCGGCAGCGAGCGTTCACGTCGCGTCGGCGTCAGCGAACTGTCGTCGAGCTACTTTCGCGGCTTGAATTACCTTTTGAACGAGCAGCCTGACAAGGCGATCGAAGTCTTCCTCAAGCTCGCCGAGTTCAATCGCGACACGGTCGAGACGCATCTCGCCCTCGGCAATCTGTTTCGTCGCCGCGGCGAAGTCGATCGCGCCATTCGCGTGCATCAACATCTCATCGCGCGTCCAAACCTGAGCAACGAAGAAAAGACGGTGGCGATGCTCGAGCTCGGCGAAGATTACATGCGCGCCGGATTGCTCGATCGTGCCGAAACCTTATTCGCCGATCTCGTCGCCATCGACGCGCACGTGCCATCGGCGCTGCGGCATCTCATCAATATTTATCAGCACGAAAAAGATTGGGCCAAGGCGATCGAGCATGCGCGCCGGCTCGAAGCGACGAACGGCGAGTCGGAAGGTCCGATGATCGCGCAGTTCTATTGCGAACTGGCCGAGCAAGCGCGCAACGCGAAGAATTTCAGCGCTGCGCAGGAGCAGCTCGAACACGCCTTCGAAAGCCAGCCGGAATGCGTTCGCGCGTATATCGTTCTCGGCCGGATCGAAGCCCAGCAGGGCAATCTCGACGCCGCCGCGCAAGCCTTCGAGCGCGTTGCCGTTCTCGATGCCGATTACGTTCCAGAAATCCTCCCGCCGTTGCTCGACTGCTACGCGAAACTCCAGCAGATGGGGCGCGCGGAAAAATTCCTCGTCGAGATCATCGAACGTTCGCAAGGTATTTCACCGGTCATCGCGTTATCGAAGCTGTACGCCAGGACGCGTGGCGATGAGGCGGCGATCGAATTTCTCACGCGTCAATTGCGGCAACGTCCATCCGTGCGCGGATTGATGACGCTGATCAGCGCATCGCTCGATTCATCCAGCGGCGACGCGCGCGAAAATCTGCTGATTCTGCAAGACCTCACGCGCAAACTGGTCGAAGGGCAGGCCATGTACCGCTGCAACAAATGCGGTTTTGGGGCCAAGTCGCATCATTGGCAATGCCCAAGTTGCAAGACGTGGGGTTCGGTGCGGCCGATTCACGGCGTTGCCGGCGAGTAGAGCAACTAACGTGTCCTTGGCGAGTCCCGAGCACGCGATCCGCTACGAAGGTCTGTCGACGCTAGCCGATGTGTTGTGGCTCGTGACCACGTTCGCGTTGTCGGCCGCGTTGACCTGGTGCGCGCTGCGTTATGCGCGCCGCCGTAATCTTGTCGACGCGCCCGGCCAACGTCGCTCGCATACGACACCGACGCCTCGCGGCGGTGGCATCGGTTTATGCGTGGCGAGCGTCGTCGCTCTTCTTGCGACCGGTTTGTTTTTGAACGGTGTGTCGCTGCAGATCCGCATTGCGATCGCGCTGTCGATCATCGCGGCAATCGGCTGGCTCGACGATCATCGGTCGATGTCGATCCTGGCGCGACTGATTCCTCAGTTTTTCGTCGCCATTCTTGTTCTTTGGCCCATTATCGACGCCGTGCGAGTGCAGCGCGTCGATCACGACACGCTGTTTGCATTGCACAGTTACGAGTGGTTGGTCGTGGCTGTCGTCGTTTGCGTGTGGTCGATCAATCTGCACAACTTCATGGACGGCATCGACGGCATTCTGGCGTCGCAGGCGATCTTCGTTTTTGCCGTGTTGGCCTGGCTGTGCACGCGAGAGCCAAGCATTCCGCACGGATTTCAAATCGCTTTGTGGGCAGCCGCCGTAGCCGGGTTTCTTCCGTTCAACTTTCCGCGCGCACGTATTTTTATGGGCGACGTGGGTAGCGGAACATTGGGGCTGATGATCTTCATCGCCTCGATGTGGCAATTCTCCGGTTTTCGCTCCGCGCAAGTCAGCGCGGTGATCGTAAGTTCCGCCTTTCTCACCGATGCGACGTGCACATTGGTGTCGCGCATGGCTCGCCTCAAGCGCTGGTATCGTCCGCATCGCGAACATTTGTATCAGGTGATGGCGCGCACCGGCATGCCGCACGCGAAAGTCGTCGCGTGGTATGCCGCATGGAATATTTTTATTGTCCTGCCGATAATCGTAGCGCTTAACGGCGAATGGGTTACGCTTCAGCCTTCGGCACAGTGGATCATCGCAAGTTGTTTTTACGCTGTTGCCGTGATCGTGTGGATTTGTGGAAAACGCTGGTGTTTATACAAAGTAAAAAAAGTTGCAGCCGGTCATGCGTAAGGTAGTCGCCGTCGTTCATCCACGTCTGGCCGTCGTGCTGCACGACTTGGCCATGGTGTGGATTGCCTGGATCGCCACGAATGCATTGCGCTACAGCTTCGAGCCGTCGGCGCCCGCGCTGGCCTGGTTCACGCCCGAAACGGTCATCGCCGTCGGCGTGCAAGGCCTCGTGTTGTGGTGGACGGATCTCTACAAAGGTTTGTGGCGCTTCGCGAGTCTGCCCGATTTGTGGAATATCGTGCGTGCCGGTCTCATCGGTGCCGTCGCGATCGCTGTCGCCCTTTTTCTCTACAACCGCTTGGCGACGGTGCCGCGCGGCGTTCTGGTCACGTACCCGATCTTGCTCGTCGTCTTACTCGGTGCGCCGCGACTCATTTATCGTTATTGGAAAGACAGTCGTTTCGATTTGATGCGATCCAAGCCGTTGCATCGCGTACTTGTGCTGGGCGCGGGGCGCGCAGGTGAAGCGCTGCTGCGCGATCTGGCGAGAGAGAATCGTTATCGTCCCGTCGGACTGCTGGACGACAACGCCAGTTTACGCGGCGCGAAAGTGCACGGCGTGCCGGTGCTCGGTGTGCTCGATCGTCTGCCGGAACTCGCCGAAGAAACCGCGGCGGAAATGTTGCTGATTGCGATGCCGTCGGCGACGAACGCACAGATGCGTCGCGTCGTCGAATTGTGTGAAACCACCGGCGTCCCATTTCGGACGATGCCGCGTTTGCAGGACGTCGTGTCCGGCCGAATGGGATTCAGCGATCTCAAAGAAGTCGCGATCGAAGATTTGCTCGGCCGCGAACCGGTGCAACTCGATTGGACGGCTATTCGCACCGGATTGGCGGGGCAACGCGTGCTCGTCACCGGCGGCGGCGGATCGATCGGCGCGGAACTGTGCCGGCAGGTCGCGCGTCTCGGCGCCGAATCGCTGACTATTCTGGAGCTGTCGGAATTCAACCTCTATCGCATCGAGCAAGAGCTTCACCGCGAATTTCCGGACATGATCATCGACGCCGTATTGGGCGATTGCGGTGACGTCGCCGTCTGCGAACGCATTTTCGCGCGCACGCGTCCGCAAGTCGTTTTCCATGCGGCTGCGTATAAGCACGTTCCCCTGTTGCAAACGCAATTGCGCGAAGGTTTCCGGAACAATGTGATCGGTACGCAAGTCGTGGCACAAGCCGCCGACAAACACGGTGCCGGTTGTTTCATCCTGATTTCAACCGACAAAGCGGTCAATCCGACCAGCGTGATGGGTGCCTGCAAACGCGTCGCGGAAATTTTCTGCCAGAATTTCGCCGCAAAATCAAAGACGCGATTCATCACCGTGCGCTTCGGCAACGTGCTCGATTCCGCCGGCAGTGTCGTTCCACTTTTTCGCGAGCAGATTCGCGGCGGTGGTCCGGTGACGGTGACGCACCCGGAAATCACACGCTATTTCATGACGATTCCCGAAGCCTGCCAGCTTATTCTGCAGGCCGCGGTGTTGGGCGAGGGCGGGGAGATTTTCGTGCTCGACATGGGTGAACCGATAAAAATCCAATACCTCGCCGAACAAATGATCCGCCTTGCGAATAAAGTGCCGAATCGCGATATTTCGATCGTCTACAGCGGATTACGACCCGGTGAAAAATTGTTCGAAGAATTGTTTCATCCACAAGAGAGTTATCAAGACACGCGTCATGCGAAGATTTTTCTTTCGCAACCGCGCAGCATGTCGTGGGAACTATTGAATGCGCAGCTGCGCAATGCCGCACAAGGTGTACGCGATTACGACGAAGACGTTTTGCGTCGTTGCATGAACAATCTTTTGCCAGAATTCGCTATGCGTGACGAACAACCCGGCGATGTCGTATCGATCAACCGAAGAAATAAGGAAATCTCATGAGTCAGCAGGGTTTGCGAAAAGTCGTTTTTCCCGTCGCCGGTCTCGGCACGCGGTTTTTACCGGCGTCGAAAGTCGTCGCCAAAGAAATGTTGCCCGTGCTCGACAAGCCGCTGATCCAATACGCGGTCGACGAGGCCGTCGATGCCGGTGCCGATACGTTGATCTTCGTCACCAACCGCTACAAGCACGCGATCGCGGATTATTTCGATGTCGCATTCGAACTCGAACACAAACTCGAGCGCGCCGGGAAGTCCGAACTGCTGGACATCGTTCGCAAGGTGCTTCCCAAAAACGTGCGGTGCGTTTTCGTCACGCAATCCGAAGCTCTTGGACTTGGTCACGCTGTGTTATGTGCGAAGCCTGTTATCGGTGACGAACCGTTTGGCGTCATTCTTCCCGACGATCTGATCTGGAACAACGGCCAGGGCGCCTTGCGCCAGATGGCCGAATTCGCGTTGAGCAACAA
>CAZZWP010000060.1:0-16818 GCA_964657965.1 uncultured Rudaea sp.
TCGGCGATAAAAAACGTTGGAAGGAATTGATCCCCGGCCGCGACGATGTGCTCATCGGCGGTTTCGAATTGTTCAAAAACTATCTCGTGATCGGCGAGCGCAGTGACGGGCTGCAACGCATCAGCATTAAACCGTGGTCGGGCGGCAAAGAATTTTTCGTCAAATCCGACGATGTCGATTACACCGCCACCATCGGTGAAAACCGCGATCCCGATACCGACGTGCTGCGCTACGATTTTTCGTCGCTCATCACGCCGAACACGGTGTACGACCTCAACATGAAAACCGGCGAGCGGACCTTGCGCAAACGCGATCAGGTGCTGGGCGGTTACGACCCATCCAAATACACCACCGAACGTGTCTGGGCCATCGCGCGCGACGGTGTGAAAGTACCGGTGTCGCTCGCCTACAAAAAAGATTTCAAGAAAGACGGTACCGCGCCGTTGTACCAATACGGCTACGGTTCTTACGGAATTTCGACCGACCCGCGGTTTTCATCGCCACGATTTTCTCTGATCGATCGCGGTTTCGTCTACGCCATCGCCCATGTGCGCGGCGGGGAAGAGTTGGGCCGGCAATGGTATGAAAACGGAAAATTGCTGAAGAAGAAAAACACGTTCACCGATTTCATCGACGTCACCGAATTCCTCGTCAAACAGGGTTACGTCGCGAAGGACAAAGTTTTCGCCGCGGGCGGTAGCGCCGGCGGACTGTTGATGGGCGCCATCGCCAACATTGCGCCGCAGGATTACCGCGCGATCGCCGCGCACGTGCCGTTCGTCGATGTCGTGACCACCATGCTCGACGAAAGCATCCCGCTCACCACCAACGAATTCGACGAATGGGGAAATCCCAAAGTAACGGCGTACTACAACTACATGCTTTCGTATTCGCCCTACGACAACGTCACCGCACAGAATTATCCCGCGCTGATCGTCACGACCGGGCTGTGGGATTCGCAAGTCCAATATTACGAACCGACGAAATGGGTCGCGAAACTGCGCGCGACCAAAACGGATAAAAATCCACTTTTACTCAAAGTAAACATGGAAGCCGGACACGGCGGAAAATCCGGACGCTTCGAGCGTTATCGCGAAGTCGCCGAAGAATTTGCGTTCTTCGTCGATCAGTTGCAGGTGCCGAATCGGACAAAATAGTTTGTCCGCAACGTGTCCGCGAGCTGTCGCCCTAATTTTTGATCTGCCCACTTACTCTCCAGCCTTCTGCAATGGCTGGGGAGTCGACGGAGCATGGGTGGTGAAGGGAATCTCGATCTTGAATCACTTGATTTCGATGTAGATAGAATTAGCGCACGGCGTCTTCACGATGTGCGCTCAGCGGTCAAAGCCATACTTTTCACCGCGCTCGTATTCTCTGTCGGCGAAAGTGCGGCGCGCGGACGCGATTACGATCCGCAGCTTTGGCAGCTGATCAGCTCGAATGGCGGCGCGACTACCGACACCGACCGTAGTTTGGGCGACGATCCCACGCGCGATGACGAAGGCGGATGGTGCACCGACGCGGGCTGTTACATCTGGGCAAACCCATATGATCCTTTGGCGGTGCCGGTGCCGGTGGCGGCGGCTGGGGCGGTGGTGGCGGAGGTACCGGTTCAAGCAGCGGCGGAAGTGGTACTCCGCCGCCGCCGCCCGCCATTCCAATAATGCTGCTCCCCGATCTCGACAAAGTGACTTGCGGCGGAAGTGCTTACGGCAACGAAGCGCCAAAATTTGGTTTTGCGATCAACAATATCTGGGCCTTCGCTGATCGCGACACGGAGGTTTACAGCGTAGCGTCTTCGACACCGCCGATGGGATTCGAAACGGTAAGTGGCGATACGGAGATTGGTCCATCGTGGGTCGGCGGAGGGACTACCATTCTTTACGCCGCCGGTCTTAGTCCACATTCCGGTGGCTTCGATTACTACGACGACGTTTCCAAAACGATCAAAAACGCGCCTGGGCCGTTTTCGGCGCTGGAATGGGCAATCCTGACATACGCGCATGAAATCACGCATCAGAATGGAATGGGGACCACTCTCGAAGAAGAGCTTAAGGCCGAAGGTTACGCCTACGGCGTCCTAAAAGAATATCGCGACGATGGTGGTAAGAAATGTTTATAACTGTGCTGATAAAGGAAGCAATATGAGTCGATATTCGAAACTGCTTGCACTCGCGGTGGTCGCGATGACTAGCGCGATCACATTTCTTCATAACAACGCATCGGCGCGCGTGCTAGACGCGTCTGGCCATGCCGTAAGCGAACCGAATCGCCATGCAACAGGATTAAATGATTGGACGCCGAGTCCGAATGTGACGAACGCAGCAACTAAAGACCTTCCGGTCTTCGCCGACATGGCTTCGGCTCATCGTCTTGCGACCGAGCTTGTCAATTGCATCCAGCTCGAAACCGCTAAGCACGATGCTGAGTTTCGCCTGACGTGGACGACCCAAAATATGTCCCTGCGCGACGTCGAGCGTCATGAGCAGGTCTTGGCGGAATTGAAGACAACCGTTGGCGAACTTGAATCAAAGCATGCGTGCACTGGATTGACGATCGACGAAGCCACGGCAAACGTCTACCCGACGCTCCTCGCCGCCGCGAAGCTGGGCGATGTGTCGGCCGCCGCCTGCTATGCGAGCGCAATCGCGCCGCTACCTGAAGATAAGAAATCCAAGGAAGACATCCAAGCATTCCGCACAACCGCAAATGAATTTGTGAACGCAGGAATCGCCCGGGGCGACTGGAGATTTGTGGAAATAATGACACACGCGACTGGTAGCGTAGGGCACCGATTCGACTGGTTCGGACATCTCGTTCGACCTAGTCGGGAACAGGGATATCGATATAGAAAACTTTTGCGTCTAGGAGCTACAGGCACGTTTGCAGGCGACTTAGACGAGGAGCTCGCTGAGCTGGCAGCGCATCTCTCGCCGGAAATTGTTCAAGCAATGGATGCGGAGGCGCAACGGGATTACGGCGCTCATTTTTTGAATAGTCCAATGCTCAATAAGCGTCCGCAACCATGCGAGATGAACGAGTCAAGCACATAGACAATCTGAAAATCGCAGCTGGCCAACGCATATTTACTCGCTCATCAATCACAAATCGAGAATACGAATATTTCATTCCGTCGATCGTAAGCAATATTGAAGCGTCACCGAAATGTGTGACGCTTGCTTCGCCTCAAGTGGAAGAAAACGGCCTTTTACCACACGCTGCGATATTGGCTTGTCGCGGCAGAACGATGTTGTCCGTTGAAGTGATCGAGCAAGCTAGATTACTCCACTCACTCGGCCACTCGTGGCGCGGCAAATCGATGGACATCGAAAGCGTTGCTCAACTTCACGCGTTCGCAAATGGCTGTGGTGATAAACGTTCTCTTTATCGCGATTCAATGGTCTGGGTCGACGGCCTTCGCCCCATCGACGCGAAACTAATCCCGGGGCCGGCGTCGACCGTCCTGCCGCTCATACGAGACTACGTCGCATTCATTCGTCGCGGCGACATCGATATCAAGACCAAGCTTGCGCTCGCCCATTATCAAATTCTAATGATCCATCCCTTCTTCGACGGCAACGGCCGTCTCAGCCGACTGCTCGCTTTGATCAACGCCCAGCGCGTACTCGGCGCATCGCGCGCCTTCGCTATCGCCGCCGTGCTAGCGATGCACCGCAGGGCGTTGCGCGATCTTTTTCACGAAGTTCGCGGCGGCGATCTGCGCAACTACCTCGCGTATTGGGAGAAACTCATTTTGTGGAGCGGCGACAGCGTCACTCATGCAACGCGTTGTCGCGAAGCGGCGGCCGACACGATTTTGCATCGGCTGACCATGTTCAAATCCATTGATCGGCTCGCCGCTTTTCTGATCGAACGCCCAATATTTACCCAACCGCAACTCGCTAAAACTTTGCATCTCTCCGAAAATCTGGGTTCGCGATACATCGATCAACTCGGCAAAAACGAGATCATCGAACGCCATCCGGGCGCGAACGACCTGCCTTGTTTCCGTTGCCCGATTTCTATCGACTACTGGAGGCAAGCGATGCAGGAAACCGCGGCAAGCTCAATGCAACTGCTGCCGCACGGGTTGTCTTCTATCCACTCATAAGCGGTCGGCAAGACGGTGCAGTTAAGAACTTTCATTGACGATTCCGCTGCGCGGTCAACGCCTTCTGAAAGTCCGCCTTGGACGCACTCACAAAATCGCGGTATCCCTTCGCATCGATAAATGGATTCTTCGCCGCACCGCTGTTCAACGCCGCAATTTTTCCCTGCAGATCGTAAGCACTGCCATGCTCCGCGAGAAACACATCGCAGGGTAATGACGCGAGCGTTGCGAACGTATGCGCGAAATCGTCGGCGATCGATGGGTAAAGGTCGTTCTTTACCAGCGGCATATCAGGTAACGTCACCTGGCAGGCGAACACGACGGCGAGCGATCGCTTTCCATCATGCGCGGTTGTCGTCCATGTCGTGCAGCCGGGCGTGTGTCCGGCGGTGAGATGCGCGACGAGTTTTGTGTCGCCGAGTTGCACCGTGTCGCCGTCGTGCAACGCGCGATCGACGTTGATCGATTCGAACAGTTTGCGATTGCCGCGATAAAACGTGCCCTGGCCTTCGTGTTCGAGCGGCTGGATTTCTTCCGACATTGCTTCGAATTTCGCGCCGCTGTCGCGCTTGAGCGTGGCGAGTCCACCCGCGTGATCGGGATGTGCATGGCCGTTGAGGATGATTTTCACGTCGGATAATTTAAATCCGAGCGTCGCAATATTTTTTTCGATTTGCGGTGCGGTTTCGGCGAATCCGCCGTCGACGAGAATCATGCCTTGCGATGTCGTGATCAGATACGACGTCACGTCGGATGCGCCGACGTAGTAAATATTGTCGATGATTTTGAACGGCGTGACGGGCTGATTCTTCGCCTCGGACTCGGGGCTCAGCGCATAAACATCGCCTGCGAGCAGGCAAAGCAAACAAGCGAAGTAGTTGCGCATGAGAATATCTCGTCGTTGGCGCGCTACGTTTTACCGCAATGCCGAGACCGAACAAGTGACATTAGTTGGTGACTGGCTACCAGCCCGTGGCTTTGATCTTGTCGGCGGTCGCCGCGTCCGCCGGTCGCGCGATCAATCCGCCCAGAGGCGTCAGCGATGCGTCGTATCGCCCATCGTTGACGAGTGGCAGAAACGCGCCGCTGCCGTAATCCGCATCGACCATCGCCAAATAGTGCGGAAACTGTTTTTTCATATTCCAAAGATCGAACGCCGATTCTCCGCCGAGCGCGACCACGCTGGGTGACGTCGTCTGCGCCTGCGTCGCGTCGTGATAACGGCCGGAGAGACGATCCAGTCGATACGCGGGTTTCGCGCCGAGTTCGACGGCGCGCGGCGTCCATTTCAAGACACGCGCGTCGAGTTGCCATTCGTCACCGCGCAAGTCCGCGCTTTGATGCGTGCCATCGGGAAAATCGATGCGTACGGCGAATTGCTGTGGCCCGAGTTGGCGCGACGTGATCGTCGCCACGTGTTCTTCTTGCGTCAGCAATCGATAGCCGCGCAGCGAAACGCCAAGGCCGACGCTGAGTATCGCGATCAGCAAAAAAACGAGCAGCCAGGCCACGCGGTGCATGCTCGAGAAGTGACGCCGTGCACGCCAGTGACGCCGCGCCGCGAACAGATGCGTAAACGACAGCAAAAAAAAGATCACGCCGATCGCGATCAGGAAGGGAACTAAGGTTTGAATATCCGGCATGCTGCTCTCAGCGACAACGTGTCACGATGGAGTCGATCCGCACGAGTGTAAATAAGTTCGCATCACTGCTTCGCAGGCGCTTTCATCGAAGCGTCGCGCGCGGCGCGGAATTCGCTGTCGGCAGCCCACGTCGGCCACGTCGTTTCGTCGGCGAGACGTTTGCCGACGGCGTATAGCGCCTGCACATCCTCGATCACGCCGGATAAATCCCAAGTCGGATCGTAATTATCGGCGGGTTTGTGATAGCGGTTATGCGTGAAATCGTCGTACGCGGCGCGGCCGGCCGGCTCGCCGCCGTCGACTTTGTCGAATCCGCCGCGCGCATAAAGCACGGGTACGCCCAGGCGCGCGAAATTCAATTGATCGGATCGATAGAAAAATCCGTTCTCCGGTTCTTCGTCGGCGGACGTGACACGATTTTCCGCCTTGAGTGCGTCTTTCAAATAATCGTCCATCTGCGATTGCCCGAAACCGATAATCGCCATGTCGTGCGTCTTGCCCCACGGGATGAGTTCGTCCATGTTGATATCGGCGACCGTCTTCGACATCGGAAACGCCGGATGCAATACGTAATATTTCGAGCCGAGCAATCCGGCTTCCTCAAGCGTCGGCGCCATGAAAAGAATCGAGCGCTGCGGCGGCGGCTGTTGATGTGCGAACGCGTCAGCGAGTTCAAGCAATCCGGCCAATCCCGTGCCGTTGTCGACCGCGCCGTTATAAATCTGGTCGCCCGTCAATTTCGTATCGCGCCCGAAATGATCCCAGTGCGCCGAGTAGACGATGACTTCATCCGGCCGCTGACTCCCCGGCAGCAGAGCGAGCACGTTTGTGGATTCGACATTGCGAATCTGGCTGCTGAACTTCGCTGAAAATTTCGCGTTGAGCGCCGACGATTTGAAACCGCGAAGGTCCGCCGATTTTTTCAACGCATCGAAATCCGCGCCGGCTTTCGCGAACAGGCGCTTGGCCGCGTCCGTCGTCAGCCATCCGGCGACTTGAACGCGCGGACTCGGATCTTCGCTCGACGGCAAATCGAACTGCGGCCCGCTCCAGCTGTTCACCACCACTTGCCACGGATAACCCGCGCCCGCGGTTTCGTGAACGATCAAACACGCCGCCGCACCTTGCCGCGCGGCTTCTTCGTACTTGTACATCCAGCGGCCGTAGTACGTCATGGCTTTGCCTTTGAACAACGTCGGATCGCCGTTGCCCCAGCCGGGATCGTTCACCAGCACGATCACCGTTTTGCCCTTCACGTCGAGACCGGCGTAATCGTTCCATTGATATTCCGGCGCCACGACGCCGTAACCGGCGAACACGATGTCGCTACCGGCAAGATCGACGTCGGCCTTGGCTTGCAACGTACGAACGATCACGTCGTCGCGATAGTTATACTTTTCCACATTGCCGCCTTCGGCGACGGTAAGCGCAACCGCGGGATCATCCAGCAATGTGGTTTCGACAGTCGGTACCGCTTGTAGATAGCTGCCGCGATTACCCGGCTTCAACCCCATGCGTTGAAACTGATCGACGAGATACGTCGTCGTCAGCCGTTCGCCCAAGGTGCCGGGTTTGCGTCCTTCGAATTCGTCGGACGCCACACGTTGATCGAGCGCGGCGAAATCCTCGGCGGTGATCGCCGGCGAAAACTGGCCATCGGCCGTCGGTTTGATCGGTTCGCGCTTGGCGACAACGGGCGCGGATTTCGGAGCCGGTTTCGGTTCGTCGGTGTGCTGGCTGCACGCCGCGAGCGCCGTCATCGCAAAAATCAGTAAGATCGAACAACGCATCGGAACCTCCGCGGCCGGCGAAAGTCCCGATTGTAGCGCTTCAATTCGGATGGTCGCCGCTGAATTTCGTCGCCGTGGCGCCTTCCACTTTATCGATCGTGGCGCTATCGCTCACGTAAAGTTCCACGTCGCGTTTGAACGACAACGGTCCTTTCACGATCGCGTGCGGGCCGATCACGACACGCGGCTTGCGTTGGCCGACATGAAACCAGCTGTGGTCTTCGTTGTACAAAATGCCGCCTTCGATGCGCGAATTGGCGCCGATCTCCAGGTCCGCGCCGGTCGTCTCGATCCCGCCGCCGATATGCGCGCCATTGATGTGAATACTGCCATTGACGTTATTCAATTTGCCCGCCACATCGGCGCCGGGCGCCAACGTGATCGAACCATTCACGGTTTCGACGGTTTTCTCCACGCGCGTCTTCTCGCCGATATTCACGCCGCCGTTGACCGTTTCCACGGAAACCACAGTGCCATCGCGATCGATATCGATGCCACCGTTGACCGTCTCCGTCGCCTTTACATGCGCGCCGGCGCCGACATGAATGCCACCATTGACGGTCGTGAGTTTGCCGGCGGTGGCATTGTCCGGCACACGAATGCTGCCGTTGACTTTATCGATATCCATATCGCCGTTGTCGGCCAAAACGGGAACCGCCGCGAGCGCAAGCAGCAACGGAAAAGCATAACGAATCATGATGTTCTCCAGCGATGTCAGGTACTGCATTCGATGCGGACGAGCGCCGCAGAGTTTAACTGCGATTACATCGAGAGCAATCGAATTCCGTTACCATGCCGCATTCGATGGCTGACGGAATTGCCATGTCCAGACCCAAACCGATTCTGCTCCTGATTCTAGACGGCTGGGGCTACCGCGAAGAACGCGAGAACAATGCCATCGCGCAAGCGAACGCACCCAATTGGCGACGTTTGATTGCCGAGTGCCCCCATACATTGGTCGAAACGCACGGCCGCTATGTCGGGCTTCCGGATGGCCAAATGGGCAACTCCGAAGTCGGCCACATGAACATTGGTGCGGGCCGCATCGTCTACCAGGATCTGACACGCATCGACGCGAGCATTGCCGACGGAAGTTTCGCAAAAAATGCGGCGCTTATTTCTGCGTGCAGCGCCGCTAAACGAGATGGTGCGACCCTTCACGTTTTCGGATTGCTCAGCCCCGGCGGCGTGCACAGCTTGGAAGATCACATTTTCGCGATGCTCGATCTCGCGCACGCGCAAGGCGTTGCCGCCGTCGCGGTGCATGCGTTCCTGGACGGCCGCGACACGCCGCCCCGCAGCGCCGCTGCGTCGATCGACCGATTGCAGAAAAAATGTTCCGCGCTGGGCAACGCGACCATCGCTACGATCTCCGGCCGCTACTACGCGATGGACCGCGACAAACGCTGGGACCGCGTGAAGCTTGCATACGACGCGATTGCCGACGCGCATTCCGACTTTCATGCCGATAGCGGCAGCGCCGCACTCGACGCGGCCTACTCGCGCGGCGAAACGGATGAATTCGTCAAACCGACCGTGATCGGCTTCGGCAGAAAAATCGTCGATGGCGATGCCGTCGTCTTCATGAATTTCCGCGCCGATCGCGCCCGGCAACTTAGCCAAGTTTTCGTCGATCCCGAATTCGACGGCTTCACGCGCTCACGCAAGATCAACCTATCTGCCTTCGTGACGCTCACGCAGTACAACGAAAGTTTTCGCGTCAGCGCCATTGCCTATCCGCCCCAATCGCTCGCCAATTCGCTCGGCGAATATCTCGCGTTGCTGCATCTGAAACAACTACGCATCGCGGAGACGGAAAAATACGCACACGTCACGTTCTTCTTTTCCGGCGGACACGAAGAACCGTACGACGGCGAAGACCGCATCCTCGTTCCCAGCGCAAAAGTAGCAACGTACGATTTGAAACCCGAGATGAGTTGCCGCGAAGTCACAGACAAACTCGTCGATGCCATCGCGTCGCAGAAATACGATTTCATCGTGTGCAATCTGGCCAACGCGGATATGGTCGGACACACCGGCATCCTCGCCGCGGCGATCAAAGCCGTCGACGCGATCGACGAAGCGTTAGGCCGCCTCACGCAAGCCATTCGCAATATCGGGGGCGAAATGCTGATCACCGCCGATCATGGCAACTTGGAACAAATGCGCGCCCACGATGGACAACCGCACACGCAACACACAGTCGGCCCCGTGCCGCTGGTGTATGTCGGACGACCCGCGACGTTGCATCACGGGTCGTTGAGCGATCTTGCCCCGACCGTACTCAAGCTAATGGATATCAAGCAGCCGAAAGAGATGACGGGCCACTCCCTTGTCGCCTTCTAGTAACGCGAATTAGAAATGCGCCGGCGGCGCGAGTGGCGGCGGGTCATAACCGATAAGTTCGTCCCAGACAAACGTACTTCCGCCGGAAGCGTTGCCCAACATCACGATGTCGCCGCGATGCGAAAAAGCGCTCGCGCCATTGGTGGCCGCATCCGGCAACAGGGTGTAGCCGGGTCCCGTTGCCCCGAACTTGCTGTCCGGCGCACCGTCGCCGGTGAATCGGAAAGCGAAAAGTTGCGCTTCCGATGCGCTATCCGGAAATGCGTACCCAGTGAGCACGATCGCGCCGCGCGCATCGGCCAAAACCGTCGATGCATAATTTCGTTGCGATGTTCCGGCAAACGTCAGCAGCGGCGAACCGCCGTTGAATGCGGGATCCCAATCGCCGCTCGGCAGGAATCGTGCGAGCAGGCCGGCCGAAAACGTGATCGAATAGTCGCCAGCGTAGCCGCCCAACAAAATATTTCCGCCGCTATCAAGCGCGATCGATGTGCCGGACGTTTCATGCGAGAACGCCACGGTCGGCAGCGCGTCGAATTGTATGTAACCGACGCCGTGACCGAACGAAGGACTCAAGTTTCCATCCGGTGCAATTTTGACAATGTCCGTTTCCGTGTCCAACGACGGTTGCAGCGTAGTTCCGGCAAGGTAGAGCGAGCCATCCGGCCCGGTGATGAGTGCCTGCGGGAAAGACTGTTCGGACCCGGCCGGCGCGAGCGCAAGAACGCGCAGGCCGCCTGTACCAAATGTAGTGTCGACAGAACCGTCCGCCGAGAATTTCGCTACGACTATTTGCACATCGCTGACGAACGTTGCAACTTTGGCCGCTGCCGCAAAAATATTGTCGTCGGCATCGAGCGCGATGTTGTGGGGCGACAAGTCATAACCGGGATAACTCACGGAAGCAGAGCCGCCTGTGCCAAATGATGTGTCGACTGAGCCATCGCTCTCGAATCTGGAAACGAGGACATCGGCGTTCGTGCCATCAAATCCGACTTGGGCGACGACGATTCTGTTTTTTGAATCAATTTTTACGTCGACGAATTCATTGTCCAGGCCCAGGATGCCCGATGCCCCGAACGACGAATCGGGATTGCCGAATGAGTCGAGCGCTACCACGTCGGCGCCCCCTGCCGTATTCGCACCGAACACCAGACGGTCGGTCTGATCGACGGCGAAAGGATCAGTGATGTCGTAGATGTAGTCCGGCATCGAATAGACGACGCTTCCGCCCGATCCGAAATGCGCGTTCAAATAGCCCGAACGCGCGCGCGCGTCAACGGCAACCAGCGCCATAGAGCACCACAAAAGTGATGCACTTACTTTGATAAACATGAATTTCTCCGAATACGTGAAAAGTTGATTTATGCGAATAAAGACCCGCAACGTTGCATCGCGGGTCAGCTGAGGAGATCCTCAGCAAATGTTCGTTGCCGATTGGTCGGCCTGATCGTCAGAACTTCCCGTTCATTAATTTGATTGAGGGCAACTTAAACCGTTGATTGACGTCAATCGTGTGAGCGGTTGTTTGCCGCTGCCAAAACCGGGGACATCTGACTTCCATGCAACACTGGCGTGATTGCAGTCGGTAAATGTGAACGTCAAACTGCCCCATGGCGTTTTCTTGATGTCCGACCCATGAAACGCCGGAGGAAAATTCGTTCCGGAACTGATCGCGGCAGAAATGGTGACGACGCTCTGCAGCGGATCGTATTCGCCCTGCCCATAAATCCAGATCGGCTTGCCGCTGCCATCCGGTGCGAACGTGAACCAAGCCGCGATCAGCTGATTGGCTTGTCCCGTAAACTCCAATTGAAAACCTTGGCCAGATTGAGTTGGATCGTACCAACTGCCGCTTAAATAACCGCCGAGTGAGATTGGGTTTGGATTGGTGGGAGCGAAATACAGGTTGTCGATGTTGAGAAAAGAAGGCGTGCTGCCGGGGAGACTTGAAAACGTAGTTTCAATTGACGCGGAGCATTGGGCCGACTGCGCGCTGCGGTCCGTCGGCTCAAAGGCGAACGAAAACGGATCATTCCCCGACTCGGTGTCGATCACGCTATGGCCGATATCGACCGCAGTTCCACTACAATTTGTCGTTGCGAAACTCTTGCAGGTAAAGGCCGCTTCGCCGACATTTCCGAAACCAAGAGTGATTCCAATATCGTATACGCCGCCGAAAGTGTAGTTGGTGCGCGGCTCGATTGCGAAACAGGATGATGTCGCGATCCCGGGTGTGAAAACATCGCCTTGTACCAGCAGGCTGCCAGAGCTGGCTGATGCGCCGAAATCAAATGGACTGAATGAAACGGCGCCTGCCGGGTCGCCAGTCCATCCTGATATTTTTTCAGCATTGCTGAAATCGCCATTCGGCAAAAGATTCGAATTGGCATGCGCACAATTGACCGTGACTATTGCCAAGACCAGTGATTTTGCAATTAAACCAGCGCGCAGACGCGTTTGTCCACGATCCGCAAACGCGGCAGTGCATTGTCCAAAAAACATGTTGTCTTCTCCGATAGAAAGCTAAGTGCGCCGAACTCGGCCGCTTCATGCGGCTCGTATCAGTAAATTCGGGCGTTGCTATCGTAGTGATTGCCGAACGGGCGAAAAGACTAGTGGCGGGACAAGATGCGGACATGTGGCGTCCCCGTTCCCAATGAGAGCCCGCGACGTTGCATCGCGGGTCGTTGCGCCGGCTCGTTATTTGCGGTTTATCAGATCTCTTATCTATCAAAACCCTGTCGGGGGAGATATCACGAGTGGATCGTAGCCAACAATTTCATCGATCATCATCAAGCCGCCACCATAGTAGTCGCCACAAATGACGATGTTCTGTCCATGCGTGAAGGCGCTTTTTCCTTTCCACGCCTTGTCCACTAAAGTCTCCGTACCAATGTGACCGAACGATGTATCAAGACTTCCATCATTATTTAGACGCGCGACTGACAACGCGGGCACTGCACCTGTCCCAGTTGCTGAAGCGCCGGTCAACACAATTCGATCTTTTGCGTCGATCAAAACGGTTCCCACTTCGGCGTGGTCGGACGATTCAACATTCAATAGCTCGATGCCGCTTCCGTTGAAAGATGCATCCATATTGCCGTCACTTAAATAGCGAGCGACAAACATTTGAGAGTTGGTATACGTTCCGGCTCCGCCGGCAACGAGTACATTATTCTTTGCGTCGATGGCAATCGATTGGGCGAAGGTAAAGTCTGCGGACGCCACGTCAAGCTGTACGAAACTCGCGCCGCCACCAAACGATACGTCCGGCATTCCTGTGGAAGTAACCTTGGCAAGGCTGTTGACAATGGTTCCGTCGTCGAGAGTGGTATATCCAGTCAAATAAATATTGCCCTCGTGGTCAATCGCGATGTCCTGTGAATTCGTTTCGTCATAACCTGCGGGCATGGTTGCGATCGATGTGACGCCGCTTGTTCCGAACGAAAGATCAGCGGAACCTGTCGAATCAACTTTCGCAACGAGAAGATGCGTCTCGCCGGGCGATGAGCCATCTTCGCCAAGTGCGAAAATATTGTCGTTCGCATCAATTGTCAGCGCATTCGGGTAAATGTCGCCCGCCGCATAAAAAATCTTCGTTGAACCAGAACTGCCAAACGATGAATCGACACTGCCGTTACTGAGATATCGGGACAATTCGATGCCAGCAACGCCTTTTGCAGTGATTCCGGTGATGACGACGATACGGTTGGCAGAGTCAACTTTCACGTCAACAGCTCCGTCGCTAGGGACGAGATCGCCCGATATACCGAATGAGGAGTCAATGGCGCCGGAAGCGTCCATCGCTCTAATATGCGTACCGCTCGCTGCGTTGTAACTGAACAGCACGCGGTTTAAATGATCGACAACGATTCTTTCGCTCGGAACGATGGCGAGATCCGGTACAGCGAAGTCGACGGCGTCGCCGCTCCCGAAACTTTTGGCCATATCACCGGGATGCGCACACGCCATCCCGCTGACGCCCAGCGACAGGGCAAGCGTCAGAAGTTTAAGTTTAGTTCTCGCACTAGGTGTAACCGTATTCAAATACATCAAATCTCTCCGAAAAATTGATTTCGCGGCCGGTTCTTCGACCTGCGGTTCCTGGTGAATCGTCGCGCCGCGACGCGGAACGCCGAAATCGTATAAGGAAAGAAATTTCCTAAAGCGTCAGGATTGGGACACTACGCGGAAATAGGCTTTAAGAAATTATTGGATGACCCGCGACATCTAGCTCCATCGCTATTTCGACTGCCGCAATATTCATCGCGGACGCGCAGCCTAGTCGGGAAACTAAAACGAAAGTCCCACGTTGGGGACAAGTTGCGGAAACTTAAACGAGATTTATAGTTTCTGCGCGAAGCGGTCGCTCACGTGCTGGCTAATGAATGTCGACAAACCAATACCGCTCCGCGCGAGTCCTTGCATATGCGCGACGTTCTGCGCGCCTGCGCTTTTATCGGTGTAGAGATATTTCTCACCGTTGACGAATTTCACGGTGATCGAACCGCGGCCGATTTCGAAGGCGACTACACCGGATTTATTGCTGTGATTTTTATACCGTTCCATGTCGATTCGACAAACCGCGCCTAAGCGCGGTTGCTTTTTCCATTTTTAGCCAATACTAAAATTTATACTGCGCCGATGCGCCGAACAGATTTCCTTTGTTCTCGAAATAGCCGGCCAAGACATCGCCGGTCGCGCTGATATCTTGAACGTGCGCGTCATTCACGAACAGATGCGCGTAGCCAAAATCGAAATTCCAGTTCTGGTTCGGTTTGTAACCGATGCCGGCGGTGATCCAGCGGCGCGTGGCGTCAGGTACGCGCGGATCGCGTGTGTCGGCGCTGGTCGGCGTGCCGTCGATGGCGAGGCCGCCGCGCAGAGTCCATGCTTGATCGAGTTTGTACTCCGCGCCGACGGAGCCGAAATACGAGTTGCTCCAGTTGAATACTTCGGTCGTCGTCGGTTGCGCGGGATTGGCGTACTGCACCGTCAAGCCCTTCAGCGACGACCATTGCGTGAAGCCGACGTCGGCGCCGAAGCTCCATTGATCGTTCAACGTGTGCCACCAGCTGGCTTCAGCATTGGCCGGAGTGTCGAAACCCGCGCTGGCGGCGGTGTTCTGGAACACGGCAACCGGGGATGCCGCGAAGATTGGCGCGACGTTGGCCGGTACGCCGAAGGTCGCGGTGCCAGTTAATGTGTGGTCGATTTTGGAGTGATAGTTCAATCCGATGCGGTCGGCGTCGGTGGCCTTCCACAAAAATCCGAGCTGCCAGCCGTATCCCCAATCGTTGCCTTTCACTTGCGCAAACCCGTCGGCGGATTGCGGGAGAAACGTTCCGGGAGGCAGCGCCGGATTGACGGCGAGAATCGATCCGAAATTGACAGCTTGATTCAGCGTCGCGCTCGAGCGCTGCGCGATGGCGCTCGCGCCGATGGAGAAATTATCGGTAAGGGCATAAGCGGCGGAGACGGTGATGTCGATTGATTGTAGTTTCGAATCGATTGCTTCGTACCGGCCGACCCAATCCGGGTTGTAGTTCGTTTGAAATCCATAGGGCACCGTTACGCCTGCGCCGATCGCCCAGCGATCACTCAACGGCATCGCGAAGAAAAATGCGGGCACGGCTTTCGTCGTGCCGCCATCGCCGCCGTTGCCGCCGGTCAGCGGTTGGCCGATGGCGTCGGTACCACCGCCGTGGAAGTTGGTGCTGAAATTGACGCCGGTTACGTCGGCCTGCAGTGTCGGTGCTTTCAGGTCGATCATGGCGGCCGGATTGTTGACGACGACGGCCGCATCATCCGGCGCCGATGTGGAGCCTGCGTACGCGCGGCCGAGTCCGGCAGCGTCATCTTCTTTTAGTTGGAAACCGCTGGCGTGGGCGGCTTGGCCGACGAGACAGAGCAAAATAGCGGCGGGCAGGGATTTTTTGGCGGAAGAAAAACGAAAAACGTGCATTGAGTGACACTCCTGATGAAATGAATATCCCTAATCGGCACCGAAGCTCGGTAACCGGCAACGCGGTGAGTTTGCGTGGCGAAACATTAACGATGCGCTAACGAATTGGTGCGATTTCTAAAATTGTTTTTGAAAGGGATTCCCGACGCTTGCGGTAAAGTACTCGTATGTATCTTGAATATTACGGACTGAAAGAAGCGCCGTTCTCGATCACGCCCGATCCACGCTACGTGTTTCTGTCGGAGCGTCATCGCGACGCGCTTGCGCACCTGTTGTACGGCATCGGCAAGGGCGGCAGCGGCGGGTTCGTGCAGCTCACCGGCGAAGTCGGTACGGGCAAGACGACGATTTGCCGACTGCTGCTCGAACAATTGCCGGAAAACACGCGCGTCGCGCTGGTGCTGAATCCGAAACTTTCACCCGTCGAGTTGCTCGAAACGATTTGCGAAGAATTGAAACTCGACGTGGCGCCCGTGCGAGGAAGTTTGAAGGGCCTCGTCGATACGTTGAATGCGTATCTGCTCGACGCGTATGCGCAAGGGTTGCGCGTCGTGCTGATCATCGACGAAGCGCAGAATTTGTCCACCGATGCGCTGGAGCAGGTGCGCCTGCTCACGAATTTAGAGACGCCGACGCAAAAATTGCTGCAAATTATACTTTTGGGCCAGCCGGAACTGCGTGACGAATTGAATCGCCCCGACTTGCGCCAGCTCGCTCAGCGCATCACGGCGCGTTATCACCTGACACCGCTCGATCGTGACGAAACCGACGCGTATATCCGTCATCGACTGGCGGTGGCCGGATGCGCGCGGTCGCCGTTTTCGCGGCTGGGTGTGCGCACGTTGTATCGCCGTTCGCATGGCATTCCGCGGCTGATCAATGTCATTGCCGATCGCGCGTTGATGGCGGGATTCGCGCGCGAACAATCCACGCTCGGCGAAAGTCTCGTCGAGCGCGCCG
>CAZZWP010000061.1:0-16730 GCA_964657965.1 uncultured Rudaea sp.
ATTGATAAGCGCAGAAATCAACGCGCCGCCGAAACTCAATTGCAGCGCGTGCAGCACGCGATGCGATGTGATCACGTCGATGAAGCCGCCGACGCCGAGTCCGCTGGCGCGGATAAACAAACCGGCCAGCGGGATCAGGACGACGAGTGATAGATACGTCAGCGTGACGCCGAGCGTAACCGGCAATCCGGGTAACGCGCGCCTGCTCATGGCGTCCTTGTCATGGTATGCATGGCGCGATTACGACGACATGGTCATTTGGGTTTGTAGATTTGGTCGAACACGCCATTCTCGTCGAAAAATTTCGGCTGCGCGACTTTCCATCCACCGAATTGCGCGATGGTGGTCAATTCGATCTTCGGAAAGCTGCTCGCATATTTCTCCGCGACCGTTTTGTCGACGGGCCGGTAATGATTTTTCGCGATGATTTCCTGCGCCTGCGGCGTGTAAAGGAATTTCAGATAGGCGTCGGCCAGTTTCTCGGTGTCGTGCTTCTTCGCATTTTTGTCGACGACGGTCACGGGCGGTTGAGCAAGAATCGATGTCGACGGATTGACGATGTCGAACTTGTCGCCGAATTCGCTCATCGCCAGGTACGCTTCGTTCTCCCATGCGATGAGCACATCGCCGAGTCCACGTTGAGCGAACGTCAATGTCGAACCGCGCGCGCCCGTATCGAGCACGGGAACGTTTTTGTACAAACGCGCGATCCAGTCGCGTGCTTTCGTCTCGTCGTTGCCACTCGCTTTCAGCGCATGTGCGTAAGCCGCGAGAAAATTCCAGCGCGCGCCCGCGGACGTCTTCGGGTTTGGCGTGATGACGGCGATGTCGCCGCGCACGAGATCGTCCCAGTCTTTGATGTTTTTCGGATTGCCCTTGCGCACGAGCAAGACGATGGTCGATGTGTAAGGCGTCGAATCGTTCGGCAGGCGCGTCTGCCAATCGGCCGGCAGCAGATCGCCGTGATCGTGCAGCGCATCGATATCGGAGGCGATGCCCAAGGTAGCCACGTCGGCCTCCAGTCCATCGATGATCTTGCGCGACTGCGCCGACGAGCCGCCGTGCGATTGTTGGATGGTCACCGTAGCGCCGGTCTTGGTTTTCCAGTCGGCGGCGAAGGCGGCATTGATGGCTTGATAAAGTTCCCGCGTCGGATCGTAGGAAACGTTGAGCAACGTCTCGTCCTTGGCGTATGCCGACAAAGTAATGGCTATTCCCAGCAAAACCCACAGCATCGATCGTTTCATCGGTGTCGCTCCTCTTCCGTTTGGATGTCGCCGCGCGATATGTCGCTTACGCACACAGCTTGCGTGACGGCGCGACGCGCGGAGTTAAAAATCTGTAAGCGAAGACGGCTAAGGCCGGCGCGGCACGTCCGGCTTTTCGTGGAAACCTGTCAGAACTGAAAACGCAGTCCTACGGTCGGATCGATATTCGACGTGAACAAGAATCCGTTCGACAAACCATCGTGCACTTTCGAATAGGCGGCGCCCGCATAAACGTCGACGCGTTTGCTCAGGCGATAATCGAGCCGGATCGAAAAGACGTTCTCGTCACCGCTGCAGTTGGCGGCGGCGTTGGTCGAACACTTCGTCGCACCATAGGCGTTCTGATCGTAGTGATAGACCGCGCCGGTGATATCCAGATCCGGCGTAAACAGATACTTCAAGCCACCCCAGGACACTTGCAGAATTTTCGGATTCGGATACGCGGTGTTGTTGACGACGCTGACGTAATAACCGCCCAGGCCCGAGAATCCCGCGGTGATTGGCAAATCCGGATTTTCGTACTTGATGTGCTCATATCCCGCCAGCAGTTTGAACGGCCCGGTTGTGTAACTTCCACTGAGCGTGTACGACGTATTGTCCGAGATCGTCGCTGCGAGCGAATTGCGGGGAAGTGTCGTGATCTGCGTTGCGCTGAGCGATCCCAGCGAGATGGAATCTTTCTTGTGCGCGTAAACGCCGTCGGCGGAAAAACCTTCGTAGTCGATACCGACATCGCCCTGCCATGCCTCGCCCGGACTGCTGTCGGTTTTACCGAATTGGTACAACGCCCCGGCGTGGAAGATGTCGTACTTGTATACATATTTGATCGAATCATCGAGTCGCGAATTCTCGGTATTGCCACCGCCTGCCGTCACACCCGAAAAGCCGATCAGCGAAAAAGCGAACGAGGAATTCATCGGATCGAATTTATTGATGTCGTCCAGGACGAAGGTGGTGTTGCGACCGGCCGTCACTGTGCCGAATTCTTTTGAACTCAAACCGGCATAAGCGACGCCGTTGAAGAGCTGACCGGCGCGCGACGAATCGGATCCCGACGTCTGACTGGCCTGCGCCACGCCGTTGTTGTGAATCAGTGACGCGGGTCCGTCGGACAATTTTCCGGACCACGGATTGAATCCCGCCTCCGCATTGAAGACGAAGTCGAGTGAATCGGTGATTGTTTCCTTACCGCGCAAACCGACGCGCGATTGATAGCCTGGACCCAGTGTCGTGACCGACTTGTTGCTGGACTTCGAAATAAGCCACAACAATCCGTTGCCCCAGTCTTGGCTGAGCGGTGCGCCGTGTTGTTCGTGCGTCACGGCCAGATCGACCACGCCGTAGAGCGTGATGCCGTTCCACGTCAGGCTGCTGTCATCGGCCGCCTGGGCGCCTAGCGAACAAAGTCCCAGCAACACCGCACCGGTCAGCGAAGGCATGCGAGGGCTGGCACGCTTTGTTTTCGTCGGATGTGCCAATAGCGCCCAACGCGATGGCGGTTGTGATTCGGCAATCATTTCTGTTCCCCAAGTCGATGAAAAAGAAAGTGGTGAGATCGCCTGCGCGATGTTCTGAGCGAGTATGGTCAGCGGTTTTCAAGTTGATCAAGTGACGATTTGGCCTATCCTGATTCGCTTCCAGCATAAGAAGACGAGATCTATTTACATCGAAACGTTTCCGCTCGGGCGTAAAGCCAGATTGCAATGCAACAATGCGATGCTCGATGAAGGGGTGTTAATTCGAGCCGTTTTATCAACCTCGAATATCCGTGGCGAATTCAATATACTGCGCCGCAACATTAGGGCGTGACTGCAAATTCTACTAATGTCTAGCGATCCCGCAGTCACGGAAATGAAACATTTGCTTCATACTATTTGCGGAAATTTAACCAGCCACCGCGACCGACTATTGCGGCACTGGTGTGTTTCTACGGTCTGTCCCGAGGGGAAAACAAATGCAAACGCACACGCAGAATCCGGTCTCCAGCGAGCGGATCAACGTAATCAATTCGGTTAGAGGAGAATCCAACGTGAAGAAATCGGTATTGTGCTCGGCAGTGCTCGCATCGCTTGCGGGTGTTGCGTTCAGTTCGGCCGCGCTCGCCGCGGACGACGCCAGCCTGACGTGGAACGGCATTACGCTCTATGGCGTAGTCGACGTCGGTGTGGCGTATCAAACGCATGGTGCTCCGCTAAGTCAGGATTGGGGCAACGGCCTTTCCTACCTGGTCTCCAAACAGAGCAACAAGTCGCAGACCAATGTGGCACCGAACGGCCTGAGCCAATCGCGCGTCGGCCTTCGCGGAAAAGAAGGCGTGGCCGACGGCCTCGACTTTATCTTCAATCTCGAAATGGGTTTCGTGCCGACCTCGGGCAAGTTGGCTGACGGTCCGAAATCGCTGATTCACAACAACGGTGTGCCGCAGGCGTCGCAGACATCGGGCGCGGATTCCTCGCGCGCAGGACAATTCTTCAACGGCCAGGCGTTCGCGGGTTTGTCGTCGCCTACGTATGGAACATTGAGCATCGGTCGCCACAACACGATCCTGCTCGACAACATCGGCAAGTACGATCCCATGAACGGCTCGTACGCCTTTTCCGTTCTCGGTACCTCCGGCACGACGTCCGGCGGCGGCAATACGGAAGACGCGCGTATGGACGATTCGGTCAAATATACGTGGAAGTACGATTGGTTCCACCTCGGCGCGCTGTACGCGTTCGGCAAAACCGATACGCGTCCGGGCGAAGCATGGCAGGGTGACGTGGGCGGCGATTTCGGTCCGTTCTCCGTCGACGGCGTGTATACAAAGACGAAAGACGCCATCTCGCTGGGCTCGTTGAGCGCGGCGCAGATCGCGGGCACGAGCACGACGCCCGGACTGCCCCATGATTCGTTAGCCGCGACGATTTCGGACAACGAGTCGTGGACCGTCGATGCGAGCTACAGTTTCGATCCGTTCAAGATCTACGGTGGTTTCGAACACATCGACTATAAAAATCCGTCGCTGCCGCTCGCGCTTGGAACATTCACGGGCCAAGGCGGCTACTTCATCAGCGCCATCAACAACGCGGCGTTTCCGCACACCAAAGAGCTCGATGTTTCGTGGGGCGGCCTAAAGTGGCTCGTCAGCAAGGATTTCGACATCACCGGCGCCGTTTACCACTACGACCAAAACGCCTACGGTGCGACCAAGTGCTCCGGTACCACGGCGGGCAACTGCAGCGGTACGGAGTGGGCCTACTCGGTGCGTTTCGACTATCGCCTCACCAAGCGCTTCGACGTTTATGCCGGCGCGATGTACTCGAAGGTTCAAGACGGTTTGGCGAACGGCTATCTGAAGACCAACACGGTCGACCCGATGGTCGGATTCCGCTTCCAGTTCTAAAAACAGTACGACAGAACACGTCGATCGGTCGGGGGGCGCGAGTCCTCCGACCTTTTTTTTGGTAGCAATTTCTATTTGGCGTCGTCGCCCGGCGGCGTCTTGTGCGCGTATTCGCACAGATCGCGAATGAGGCACTGCGGACATTTCGGCTTGCGCGCGACGCATACGTAGCGTCCGTGCAGGATCAACCAGTGATGCGCGTGCAATTTGAATTCGTCCGGCACGAATTTGTTGAGCTTGTCTTCGACGATACGCACGTTTTTGCCCGGCGCGATCTTGGTGCGATTCGACACGCGAAAGATATGCGTATCGACCGCGATCGTCGCGTCGCCGAACACCGTGTTCATCACCACATTCGCCGTTTTGCGGCCGACGCCCGGCAACGATTCCAGTTCTTCGCGCGTGCGCGGAACGTGTCCGTCGAAATCCTCGATCAACCGCTGGCACGTCGCGATGACGTTCTTCGCTTTGGCGTTGAAAAGTCCAATAGTGGAAATGTAGCCTTTTAAACCCGCTTCACCGAGCGCAAGGATTTTCTGCGGTGTTCCCGCGACAGGAAACAATCGACGCGTCGCCTTATTCACACCGACGTCCGTCGCTTGCGCGGAAAGAATCACCGCGATCAGTAACTGAAACGGCGTCTTGTACGTCAGTTCAGTCGTCGGATTCGGATCGGCTTCTCGAAAGCGTCGAAAGATTTCCGTGCGTTTCTGTGCGTTCATGATGCATCCCCGCGCGCAGCTTTTCGCGCACGCGCACGCGCGATGGCTTCGCTGACGGCGCTCGCCGATTCCACTGTCGCCTTGCGCTGAGCGACCGCTTCGGCGGATTCCGCCGCCTCGCGCGCGAGGCGAGAAAGATGCGATTCATAGCGCCGCCGAAACTGCGGCGCGAGTTCCAGCGCATCACGGGTGTCATTGGCCGGAATCATCGCGATGCAATCGACGGGACAAGGCGCGATACACAGTTCACACCCGGTGCAATCGGCGACGATGATCGTGTGCATCACTTTTGCGGCGCCTAAAATCGCGTCGACAGGACACGCCTGAATGCACTTCGTGCAGCCGATGCAGATTTCTTCATCGATCCGCGCGATTTCTCGCGGCTTTTCGATTCCGTTGATCGGATTGAGCGGCTTCGTCGGTCGGCCCAGCAACTGCGCGAGTAGTTCGATTCCACGCGCGCCGCCCGGCGGACATTGGTTGATGTCAGCGGCATGGTCCGCGATAGCATTCGCATAATCGCGGCACGCCGGATATCCGCACCGCGTGCACTGCGTCTGCGGCAATAGCGCGTCGATGCGCTGCGCGAGAGTCGTCGACGAATCCATCGCGTGATTTTCGCAGGTTTGCGCCGTTACGTGTCGGCCAGCCGATATCCCACGCCCACTTCCGTCAACAGATAGCGTGGCTGCGCCGCATTGATTTCGATTTTCTGCCGCAGGCTGCGCATGTAGATTCGCAAATAGTGCGGCGATTCGACATGCGCCGCGCCCCACACGTCGCTCAACAGTTGTCGATGCGTCATCACTTTGCCGCGATGACGCGCGAGGGCGGCGAGCAATTTGTATTCGATCGGTGTGAGGTGAATATCGGCACCATCGCGCTGCACGCGGCGCGCGGCCAGGTCGATCGCCAGTCCGCCGATGTCGATTTTCGGTTCGTCGTCGATCGCACCGCGATTCGCACCGTGCCGCATCGCCACGCGCATGCGCGCGAGCAATTCGGCGACGCCGAATGGCTTCGTCAGATAATCGTCCGCGCCGCTATCGAGCGCGGTGACTTTGTCGCTTTCCTGACTGCGCGCCGACAGCACTATGATCGGACGCGCAAACCATTCGCGTAACCGTCTGATGACGTCGAGTCCCGACATATCCGGCAGCCCCAGATCGGCGATGACGATATCGGGCTGAAGCAATGTCGCCAGACGCAATCCCTCCGCGCCGGTCGCCGCACATTCGGCTACGAAATCGTGCGATTCCAGCGCAGCCATCAAAAAACGCTGAATCTGTGGATCGTCCTCGATGATCAAGACGTTGGTGCGCGATGCAGTCATGGCGGCGGCTGATCCAATTCGAGCGGCAAACTGAAACGGAATTCCGCGCCGCCTTCGGCCAGATTGCGCGCGCCGATCTGTCCGCCGTGCGCTTCGATGATCGTTTTGCAAATCGTAAGACCAAGCCCGAATCCACTTTGCGCCGCTTCGCGCCGGCCGCGGTGGAACTTGTCGAACACCCGTTGTTCTTCGCCGGGCGGCAAGCCGGGTCCGCTGTCGGCAATCGTCACTTCCATGACGGCCGGCCACGCTTTCACGGTGATGCGGATTGCCGATCGCGGCGGCGTATGTTTCTGCGCGTTTTCGATCAGGTTGAACAACACCTGTTCGATCATCACCTCATCGCAGCGCACCAGCGGCAGATCGTCCGGAACCTGCAGCGCGACCTCGCGATCTTTCAGCGCATCGCGCAATCGATTCAGCACGGCGCCGATCAACTCATCGATCGCGATCCACTCGCGATGAAGCTGCACGGGGCCGGAGGTTAGTCGCGTCAAATCCAGCAGATTGCCGACGAGCCGATGCAACCGCTGCGCTTCATCCAGCGTCGACATCAACAGATCACGCCGGCGTTCCTTGTCGAGACTCGACGACGCTTCGTCAAGCAATGTCGACGTCGCACCGATGATGCTCGCCAGCGGCGTGCGGAAATCATGCGATATCGACGCGAGCAACGTGCTGCGCAATTGTTCCGAGGCGATTTGCGTATCGGCCACACTCGCGGCCTGCGCCAGATATACGCGCTCCATCGCCACCGCGGCCTGACTGACGAACGATTCCAGTAACTGCATTTGTTCCGGAATACTGAGCTGGCGCGGATCGTTCGGACGCAACCCGAGCACGCCGATGCAACGCCGCATCGCGTTCAACGGAAAGTAAATCGCGTCCGCGCTGGCTAACGTATCGGTGCCGTGGCCGGAATTCTGCCGATGATCGTACGCCCATTGCGCGATGCCGAGCTCATTGCCCGGCACCGGATAACGCACGGCGGATGTCGTCGGCGTGCCGCGCGTGCAGAAGTGCGTCGGATCTTGTAAATGTCCTTCCGCGTCCGGCAATAACACTGCGGCGTCACCGTCGATCGTCGCCAGCACATGTCGGCAAAGAATGGCGCCGAGCTGCGCGAGGTCGCGGTTTTCCGAAAGCTCGCGGCTCAATTCGTATAATTCGCGCGTGCGGCGTTCGCGTTGGCGCGCAACGATGGCCTGTCGTCGTCCCCGCGCAGTGAGTGTGCTGATGATAAGACCCGTCGCGATCATCACGGCAAACGTGATCAGGTATTGCGCGTCCGACACCGCGAACGAATAACGCGGCGGCACGAACAGAAAGTCGAACAGGCTGACCGACAAAACCGACGCGAGCACGGATGGCCCGCGACCGAATCGCGCGGCGACGAAGACGATGCCCAACAGATACAGCATCACCAAGTTGGTCAGTTCGATCGATCCAAAAAACAAACTGCACAGCGCGGTGATCGCGGCGACGACAACCGTGGCTTTTACGTAAGCCGGCCACTTGCTCGATCGTCCCGGCATGCGTGAGGCGGCAATCGTCGATGCGCCGCGTTCGCCCGTGATCACATAGACATCGATGTCGCCGCTGTTGCGCGCGATTTCGTCGACCAGCGATGGACGCAGCCGATCGCGCCACCGCGAACGGCTCGGTTTACCGACGACGATTTTGCTGATGTTGCGTTGACGCGCGAAATCGATCAGCTCGGCGGCGACGCTTTCGCCGCTGAGATTTTCCGTCGCGGCGCCGAGCGTGCCAGCGAGCTTGAGCGTTTGCAGAACACGGTCGCGCGCTTCACGCGGCAAACGCACCAGTTGCGGCGTTTCGACATACACCGCGTACCATTCGGCATGCAGTGCGGTGGCCATGCGTTTTGTCGCGCGTACCAGACGTTCCGATAACGGATCAGGACCGACGCAAACCAAGAAGCGTTCCCCGGCGGCCCACGTCGCGCGAATCGCGTGACTATGCCGGTACTCGTGCATGGCCGCATCGACGCGATCGGCCGTCGCGCGCAACGCGAGCTGCCGCAGCGCAATCAAGTTACCTTTGCGGAAGAACGACGTCAGCGCATGCCGCACTTTTTCGTCGACGTATACTTTTCCATCGTGCAGCCTTTCCAGTAACTCGTCCGGCGGCAAGTCGATGAGTTCCACTTCGTCCGCGCTGTCGAACACTTTGTCCGGTACGGTTTCGCGAATCGGGATGCCGGTGATTTGCGTCACGACATCGTTCAAACTTTCCAGATGCTGCACGTTGACGGTCGTGTAAACGTCGATGCCGCTATCGATCAGTTCCTCGACATCCATCCAACGTTTTGCATGACGGGCACCGGGATGATTGGTGTGCGCCAGTTCGTCGACGATGACGACCGTCGGCGCGCGCGCCAGACACGCATCCAGATCGAATTCCGTCAGCGCGATGCCGCGATGTTCAAGCCGTAGCGGGGGCAGAATTTCCAAGCCGTCGAGCAGCGCTTCCGTGTCGGGCCGTCCGTGCAGTTCGACATAACCGACGACGATATCGACACCGTCGCGCTTGAGTTCCTGCGCGGCCTCCAGCATCGCGTAACTTTTGCCGACCCCGGGCGCGGCGCCGAAAAAAATTCGCAATTTGCCGCGCTGCGCACGTTTTTCCTCATGCTGGACATGCGCGAGGAGCGCGTCGGGATCGGGTCGCTGTTGAGGAGGCGAGGGCATGGCGGTGAGTGCCGCATCATGCCGCAAACACGAGGCCGCTTACCACCTTCCGTCGAGCATCAGGTTCAGCTTCAACACATTCACGCGCGGCTCGCCGAACAGACCGAACTGGCGCGGCTCCGTCGCGTTCGCGACGAGCGCCGCGATTTCCGATTCCCCACGCCCACGCGTGCGCGCCACGCGGGCGAGTTGATACTGCGCGGCGGCCGGTGAAATGTGCGGATCGAGCCCGCTGCCGGAAGCGGTGACTAAATCCACCGGCACCGGCGTCGCGTTGGCCGGATCGACAGCGCGTAGCGCGTCCACCCGTTGTTTCACGGCATCGGTAAGTGCCGAATTGGTAGGACCGAGATTCGATCCGGACGATGACGCCGCATTGTCCGCGAACGGCGTCGTCGCCGATGGACGGCTCCAGAAATATTTCGGATCGTCGAAGGCCTGGCCGATCAATTCCGAACCGAGTTTCTTGCCGTCGCGCTCGATCATACTGCCGTTGGCGCTGTGCGGGAATAGAAACTGAGCGATGCCCGTCACCACGAGCGGATAGATGACGCCGGCGATGACGGTCATCACCAGCAGTAGGGACATCGCTTGTCTTATTAGCCTGATCATGAAAACGTACTCGATTGCCAAATTGCGGTTTTGTATACAATGTCAGAAGTGGAAAATGATGTCACCCGACAAGATCGCTTCGTTCGATTTGTTCGGCGCGATGCCGCGGTTCGAATTGCCGTTGAAAGCGGCACCGTCCATCGAATGGTAAAACGCGATTTCCGGACGCACCTCGATCTGCGGCGAGTACCAGTGCTGCCAGCCGACGGCGAAGGTGGCATAACGTGTTGCCACACCTGTGCGCTGGCCTTGACGGTCCCAGTAAAACTCGGGACGGATCGAGAAGTTGTTCAGCGGATCCGGGCTGTAGTTGATGTAGGCGACGGTCGCCGTGACTTCGGCCTTGCAGGTCAGCAGCGTCGCGTTTGCGCAGATCGCCTGGTCAGGCGCATTGAACGGAAGGTATTGCGACGAGAACGGCGCACCGCCATTGGCGTAGATGGTTTGAACGTCGCTGTTGAGCGCATTCGGCACATGTTTCTGATAAAGGTCGTAGGCTTCGTACGAGATGTGCCAGTGCTCGTTGAACGTGTGATAGAACGTGAATCCGAACCACTGCAGGTTGTTGTAACCGTACCGTCCGGAGTTGATCGCATCGGCGCAAGGCATGATGTCGGTCTTGCCGTCGTCGGTTTCGTAGCGGACGCACGCAGTCACCGACGGCATCGAGCCGGGATCCTTCTTGAACGTCGCATTCGGATAAAGCGGGTTATAGCCGTAATCGCCCGGACCGGTGCCGGGAATGTTGGGGTACGGATTGTCACGACGCTCGCTCAAGTGCGTCGGCCACGCTTCGGTGCCCACATTCACGCCGAGTTGCACGATCCAGTTGTGATTGAGCGCAAGCGAACCTTGCAAACCCGTGTTCGTGTAGTTGTCGAACGAATAGGTCATCGAATGCGTGTACATGTAGTTGTTAGGCGCAAGTTGCGCTTCAATATCCGGCACTGAGATATAGCGTCCAAGGCGCAACATCAGCCCGTCGGCCAGGTACGGAATGAAAAGCTCGCCGTACATCATCGGCAGATCGTAGCCGTTGACCTTGTTGTCTTTGAGCAGTTGGTAGCTCGCGAATCCGTATGCGGTGGTGTAGCGGTAATCCACTCCATAGATCGCCGAGAGGCGCAGGCCCCAGTCGATGTGATCGGTCTGTACAGTGTCGGGCAGACGCTCGAGGTAGATGACCGCCTGATCGAGTTGCACGGTGTTGGGTGTATACACATAAGCCGCCGGCGCATTGCCGCCGGGTTTGGTCGAACTCGTGCTGATGTTGCCGCCTGCGTTGATCCAGCCATAGATTTGCAGATTATTGGCGCTGAGCCATTCACCGAAGCTCGTGTTGGCCAGCGCGTTCATCAACGGACTGTCGGCAGAAGCCGGACGCGTAACGCCGATCGCGGTGGCACCGCCGTAGGGCCATTCGGTGAACGGCATCGGAGGTGTCGTCTGCGCGGCGGGCGGCCATCCTTCGCGGCGTGCCGGCGGTGCTTTAGGATCGGCGGGCGCCGACGCCTGGCCCCACTCCAGCTTGTAGTAGTTCGTCAGCCGCTGCCAGAAACTCGTACCGAGATAGTCGTTGAAACATTCGAAATTCTTGTAAGGATCGCAAACCTGCGTAGGTGCGGTACCGCTAGCCGCAACTTGCGCGGACAGCGTTTGTGTCGACGAGACAAAGGCGAGTGCCGCTGCAAGACTCAGCCAACCGAGCGGTCGCAGATGGTGTACAGCGGGACTGTTCAACAAATGAATACGCATAGATCCTCACGCAAGATGAAAAAGAACAAGCAATAGATCGATGATCTTGATGCCGACGAACGGCACGACGAGCCCCGTTAGACCGTACATCAAAAGATTGCGCCGCAGCAGCGCGCCGGCACCCAGCGCGCGATACGCCACGCCGCGCAGTGCCAGCGGGATCAGGAACACGATGATCAGCGCATTGAAAATCACCGCCGACAAAATCGCGCTGCGCGGCGTCGCCAGATGCATCACGTTCAACGCATTGAGTGCGGGGTAGGTCGTCGCGAACGCGGCGGGAATGATGGCGAAATATTTGGCCACGTCGTTGGCGATCGAAAACGTGGTGAGCGATCCGCGCGTGATCAGCATCTGTTTGCCGATCTCAACAATCTCGATGAGCTTGGTCGGATTCGAATCGAGATCGACCATGTTGCCGGCTTCCTTCGCCGCCTGCGTGCCGGTGTTCATCGCCACCGCGACATCGGCCTGCGCAAGCGCGGGGGCGTCGTTGGTGCCGTCGCCGCACATCGCGACGAGCCTGCCTTCGGCCTGGATGTCGCGAATCAATTTGAGTTTCGCTTCCGGCGTCGCCTCAGCAAGATAATCGTCGACACCGGCTTCCGCCGCGATCGATGCGGCCGTCAACGGATTGTCGCCGGTGATCATGATCGTGCGGATGCCCATGCGCCGCAGCTCGATGAAGCGTTCGCGAATGCCGCCTTTGACGATGTCCTTGAGTTCGATGACGCCGAGCGCCTGATGTCCCTCGGCGACGACGAGCGGCGTCGAGCCTTGCTTCGCAACCGCTTCGGCCACACGCTTCACGTCAGGCGGCAACGTGCCGCCATTGGCTTTCAGATATTTTTCGATGGCGTCGACCGCGCCTTTGCGGATCTGCCGATTCGGCAAGTCGATGCCGCTCATGCGCGTTTGCGCGGTGAACGGCACGAACTTGAACACTTCGCCGCCCACATCGCGTTCGCGTATGCCGAATTTTTCTTTCGCGAGTACGACGATGCTGCGACCTTCCGGCGTCTCATCCGGCAGCGACGCGAGCTGCGCTGCGTGCGCAAGAATGCGCACGTCGATGTTCGGCGCCGGATGAAATGCGGACGCCTGACGGTTGCCGAGCGTGATCGTTCCGGTCTTGTCGAGCAGCAGCACGTCGACATCGCCCGCCGCCTCGACGGCGCGGCCCGACATCGCGATCACATTGGCCTGGATCATGCGATCCATTCCCGCGATGCCGATCGCCGAGAGCAATCCACCGATGGTTGTCGGAATCAAACAGACGAGCAGGGCGACGAGCACGGTAATCGTGATCGGATCGCCGTGACCGGCCGCCGCCACGCTGAACAGCGAATACGGCAGCAAGGTCGCGCAAGCGAGCAAAAATATCAAAGTAAACTTTGCTAAAAGTATAGTCAGCGCGATTTCGTTCGGCGTCTTGCGCCGGCTCGCGCCTTCGACCATCGCGATCATGCGATCGAGAAAACTCTCGCCCGGATTGCGCGCGATGCGCACGACCAGCCAATCCGACAACACGCGCGTGCCGCCCGTCACCGAACTGCGATCGCCGCCGGATTCGCGGATCACCGGCGCGGATTCGCCCGTGATCGCGCTTTCGTCGACGCTGGCCGCACCCTCGATCACTTCGCCGTCGCCGGGAATCGTGTCGCCCGTCCGGATCAGGACGATGTCGCCGGCGCGAAGTGAGTTCGCGTCGGTCATTGTGATGGTCGAATCGCGTTTCGCCGACGCGAGTTTATTCGCGACGATATCGCGCCGCGCGCCGCGCAGCGATGCGGCTTGAGCCTTGCCGCGACCTTCGGCAATCGCTTCAGCGAAGTTGGCGAACAACAACGTGAACCACAACCAGACTGCGACCCATAAAATAAATCCGGCCGGCGCTTCGCCGTGGCCGCCAAGCGCTTGAATCCACAATCCCGTCGTGAGCAGACTGCACACGAACACGACGAACATGACCGGATTGCGGAATTGCCGCTGCGGCGCGAGCTTGCGGAACGAATCGATCATCGCAGGGCGTATCAATTCGAAATTGAAGGTGTTGGCGCGGGAAGTTGTCATCGTGTTGTCGTCGGCTGGTGCGTCATTCCTGCGTTCTCGAAAACGACGCAGATGCGTTTCGAATGCAACGGCTTATTTGGCCGCCATCAAATATTCGGCGATCGGTCCGAGTGCGAGTGCGGGCAGGAACGTCAGCGCGCCGATCACGATCACCGTGCTCGCCAGCAATACGACGAACAGCGGCGTGTGCGTGGGCAACGTGCCTGCGGATGGCGGCACATGCTTCTTGGCTGCCAGTGATCCGGCAATCGCCAACATGCCGATCGCGAGCGGGAATCGCGCGAAGAACATGCAAATGCCGAGCAGCACATTCCAGAACGGCGTGTTCGCCGACAATCCGCCGAACGCGCTGCCGTTGTTGTTCGATGCGGATGACAACGCGTATAGGATTTCGCTGAAGCCGTGCGCGCCCGGATTGGCGATGCCTGCGACACCCGCCGGCAACGCGACCGCCACCGCGGTGCCGATGACGACGAGCGCGCAGGGAATCAATACGACGAGACTGGCCATCTTCATCTCGTACGCTTCGATTTTTTTGCCGAGATATTCGGGTGTGCGGCCGACCATCAATCCGGCGATGAACACCGCGACGACCGCGAACGCGAGCATGCCGTACAGCCCGCTGCCGACACCGCCGCCGATCACTTCGCCGAGTTGAATCAGCCACATCGGCACGAGTCCGCCGAGTGGCGTAAACGAATCGTGCATCGCGTTGACCGAGCCGTTCGACGCGGCCGTCGTCGCGGTCGCCCAGATCGCGGAATTGGCGATGCCCAGACGCACTTCTTTGCCTTCCATGTTGCCGGCCGCGTGATCGAGCGGCAGCGACGCGAGCGCCGGATTGGTCGCCTGTTCGGCGGCCGTGCACGCGATCAGCAGCGGCACGAAAATCACCAGCATCGTCGCCAGCAGTGCCCAGCCTTGCCTGCGATCGCCGACCATCGCGCCGAACGTATAGCAGAGAGCGAACGGAATCAGCAGGATCGAAACGGCTTCGAGAAAATTCGCGAACGGTGTGGGATTTTCGTAGGGATGCGCGGAGTTCGCGTTGTAATACCCGCCGCCATTCGTGCCGAGTTGCTTGATGGCGATTTGCGACGCGGCCGGCCCCAGCGGTAACGATTGTTCGATGACTTGCGATTGCTTGGTTTCGTCTTTGCCGCTGGCGTCTTTCACCGCAACGCCGTCGGCATCTTTCACCGTTTCGGTAGCGGTGGTCGCTTGCACGAGCGAAACGGTTTCGTACGGTTTGAAGTTCTGCGGCACGCCTTGCCAGACCAGCGTGATCGCCAGCACGAACGACAAAGGCAGCAAAATATACAATGTCGCACGGGTGGTATCGACCCAGAAATTGCCCACGCCGCCAGCCGACTTGCGCACGAAGCCGCGGATCAGCGCGATGAGCACCGCGATGCCGGTCGCCGCCGAGAGGAAATTCTGCACGGCCAGTCCGAGCATCTGCGTCAGATAGCTCATCGTCGATTCGCCGCCGTAGCCTTGCCAGTTCGTGTTCGTCGCGAAACTGATTGCGGTATTCATCGCCGAGTCCGCGCTCACCGCGTCGAAGTTCTGCGGATTCAGCGGTAACCATGGCTGCACGCGTTGCAGCGCGTAGACGACCAGAATGCCGACGATATTGAAAACCAGCATGGCGACCGCGTAGCGTTTCCAATCCATGTCGTCATTCGGGTTGACGCCCGATACGCGATACAGCACATTCTCCGCGCGCGCGCCGACGCGCGTGACGCGATTAGGCACGTCGGAAAAAACGGCGGCCATATAGGTGCCAAGCGGCTTGACGAGCAGCAATAAAACGCCGACGTAGAGCACGATCTGCAACCATGCATTCGCGTTCATTCGAACCACTCCGGTTTGAGTAACGCGAAGACGAGGTAAATGCTGAGCGCCGTTGCGATAACCGCTGCGACGATATAAAGCGTCACTTGCGTTTCTCCTCAAGCGCGGAGCACAGGCGCAGAAAACCCGCCGTCATAGCGATGAGCACGGCGAGAAAAACGAGATAGAGGAAATCCATGGCAGCGGCTCGTTGAATCAGCGCGCCACTGTAGTCACCGGGATATATGGAAGTTGTAGGAAATGCGCGATGGCGTATAAAAAACGCGTAAAGATCAGTGCGACGCTAGCTTATCCACCCAGACTTCGAGTCCCTGCGCGTTGAGTTCGATATCCATCGACAGCAAATCGCGTATTTTGTCGTCGTCGAACGTGCAGCCGTGCGCTTTGGCGCGTGAGATATACAGCTCGGCTAGATCGCGCATGATTTTCACATGCCGATCCGCATCCGTTGCGTGTGTGCGAGCGATATCGGACATCGCGTCGATTTGCTCATGCAAATCGTTGGCAAGTTTCGTAACTTCCGCGACGCGACCGAAGTGTGTAAGAAACATTTGTACCGGCTGATAGCCGAGCATGCGGTTGATCGATGCGTGCAGTGCATCCGGCTCGAACTGCACCGGCGTCGATGTCGGAAGGATAAATGCACCGTTTTCCGTATCGAACTCGCGATAGGAAAGACCGAACGTGTCGCCCGTGAAAAATCCGCGACTTTTCTCGTCGTAGATCGTCATGTGATGCCGCGCATGGCCGGGCGCGTCGATGCACAGCAATTTTCTTCCAGCGAGATCGATCATGTGATTGTCATTCGCCGTGTCGACGCGAGCCGGATTGATCGGCACGAGCGTTCCATAACTGCGCTCAATTTCTTCGGCGCCATAAACGGCCGTCGCGCCGGCAATCAATTGACTCGGATCGATCATGTGGCGCGCGCCGCGTGGATGGATCACGGCGCGTGCGTTCGGGAGTTTTTGCATCAACAAGCCCGCGCCGCCCGCATGATCGAGATGCACGTGC
>CAZZWP010000062.1:0-16042 GCA_964657965.1 uncultured Rudaea sp.
CGACGGGAAATCCGTAATGGGTATTCGACGCCGCGAATCGCCGGCGCGTTCTCATCCTCGGAGCCGCAGCCATGCCTGTTTTCAATTTCGATTTCAATCGTTCGTGCACCAACCTCGATCTGTCCGCCGCGCGTTCGGGCATCTTCACGCCGGAAATGCGCAGCCTCGAACTGAAGGACGATGCGCTCGTCAGGTTCAATGCGCTGGTGAAAGTGCTCAATCCCGAGCATGCAGCCTTCACCGCCGACCAGATCGCGGGTGCAGCGCGCCGCGTGTTGCGCGCCGCGGCGAAGGGCCAGGAATCCACATTTATAAAAGTGCGCATCCGTCGTGCGGGCGAAATGCGCGCGGCGCTGAAAGATGCGCAGTGGGAAGTCACCGCCGAGCGCGAGCACAAGATGCGCGCCATGGTCGCGTACCTGGACGACATGAACGGATTGATTCCGAACGATCTGCCCATCGTCGGATTACTCGACGACGCGATCCTGGTCGACGTGGTCATGGACGCGTTGCGCGACGAGCTCGACGAATACGCCGATTTCTGCCGTTTCCGCCTCGCCCTGGCGGGCGCGCGCGATGTCGCGGTGAGCCTGGTCGATACCAACCGGGAAGAGTGGATGGCCGAGCGGGCGCAGGAACGCCGGCTCGAGCAGCAATTGCGACGCGTGCGCGGTGCCTCGTACACGCGCGGCGCAATGGAGAACAAATTCCGAATCTGCTAACGAACGCCAGGTGATAGTGCGGCGTGCGAGCGCGAGCGATCGCGCGCTGCGATCGGCTCCCCGCGGCGCGTATATTGGCCGTGGTGCAGGCGACGTGGGGCTTGGTAGGCATGTCTCGATTCGATTCGACGCAATGGAGCATGGTGTTGCGCGCGCGCGGCGCCGATTCGCAGGCGCGCGCGGCGCTCGATACGCTGTGCCGCGTTTATCGACCGCCGGTGCTCGCGTACATCCGTGGTCGCGGCTACAGCAGCGATGCCGCCGATGATCTGGCGCAGACGTTTTTCGCGCGCCTGCTCGAGGAGGAATATTACGCGACGGCCGATCCGGCGCGCGGCCGCTTTCGCGCGTTTCTGCTCACGGCGCTCAAACGTTTCCTGATCAATTCCGATGTGCACGCGCGCACGCTCAAGCGCGGCGGCGGTGCGCGCATCGAATCGCTCGACGACGATGACACCGAGCATGCGACCTCGACTGACGACGGTCCGGAACGCGCGTTCGAACGCAGCTGGGCCGTGACGCTGTTGGATGCGGCCCTGCGCCGGCTGCGCGTCGAGGCCGATGAAGCGGGCAAGCGCGACATGTTCGACCAGTTGCAGGAATTTCTCACCGAGTCGCCCGACGAAGCCGACTACGCGCGCGCCGCGGCGGCGCTGAATCTGCGCCGCAATACGCTGGCCGTCGCCGTGCATCGCCTGCGCCATCGGTTGCGTGAACTGGTACGCGAGGAATTGCTGCAGACGACGGCCGGCCGCGAGGATCTGGAATCGGAGTTGCGCGTGTTGCGCTCCACGCTGGCGGGCGTGATGACGTCGGATTGACGGTCGCCGGCACACGCTGTAATCGCCGGCACTGAATCTTGTAAGGTTAAGTGAATCGATCGAGAGGGTTGCATGTCTGCGGGGTCATCGATGAGGTCGCACGACCGTTTCGCCACGACGCGCTGGTCGGTGGTGATGCAACTGGCTGCCACCGATTCGCCGGACGCCGACACGGCGCTGGTCGAATTGGCGCAGCGCTATTGGTATCCGGCGTACGCTTATGTGAGGCGTTGCGGGCATCCGCCGGCCATCGCCGAGGAGATCACGCGCAGCTTTCTGCGTTTTCTCATCGCGCAATTCCATGACAGCGACGCGCGACCGCCGCAAGGGCACTTCCGACGCTTTCTGCTGGCGCAGCTCAACCGCTTCCTCGGAGGTGACTGGCGTGAAGCGGTTGCGGAAGTCGACGACGGGACGCTCATAGCGCCGAGCGATCTGGAAGCGCGCAACCGGCGCGACAACGCCAACGCCATGTCCCCCGATGCCGCCTATCAACGCAGCTTCGCCCTGGAAGTGCTGGCGCGCGCGCTGCGCCGTCTGCATGCGGAAGCCAAACAGACCGGCCATCTGGCGATGTTCGATGCGCTCAATCTGTATCTCACCAAAGATCCGGGCCCCGGTGAATATCAATTAATGTCGACGCAACTGCGCATTCCGCCGCTCGCGCTCGTCGTGGCGCTGAAGCGCTTGCGTCAACGCTTCCGCGAATTGGCCGGGCAGGAATTGTCGGACACGGTCACGTCGGCCGAAGACCTCGCCAGCGAACAGGCGACGCTGCTTGCGGTACTGCGCGAGACGCGGGGATGAACGCGCGGCGCGACGACACGCTGCAGGAGGCGCTCGACGCCGATCCGCTGGCGAGCCTCCGTGCGGATGCGATCGCCGATCTTGCCTTCGGCAGCCTGACCGTCGGCACGGTGCCGGTCGAAGGCGGGCATCTGGCGTTTCTGTCGCCCGATGCGCTCGAGCTCGATCTAAACGATCCGTTGCAGCGGCGCTTCGGCGATTACGAACTCGTCGAACTGATTGGCGAGGGCGGCATGGGCGTCGTTTACCGCGCGCAGCAGCTCAGCCTGGATCGGGATGTCGCAGTAAAACTGCTCGCCGCCGGACCGTGGGCATCGCGAACATTCATCGAACGATTTCGACGCGAAGCGCAGAACGCGGCGCGCATGCAACATCCGAACATCGTCGCGATCTATGAAGTCGGCAGTGCCGACGAAATGCATTTTTTCAGCATGCGTCTCATCAATGGGCCGAGCCTCGCCGCGCAGCTGAAGCACGAGAAAACGTTCGCGCCCAAACGGGCCGCCGCGCTGGTTCGCACGATCGCCGAAGCCGTCGACTACGCGCACCGACTCGGCGTGCTGCATCTCGATCTGAAACCGGCGAACGTGTTGATCGACGAAAACGGAGCGCCGCACGTCGCCGACTTCGGTTTAGCGCGTCGCCTCGAACACGGCTTGGCGGCGGACAATCACGAAGTCTCCGGCACGCCGAGTTACATGGCGCCCGAACAGGCCGTCACCGGTTCGCAGCGAATCACGCCGGCAACCGACATCTGGGGACTGGGCGCAATTCTGTACGAGTTGGTCACCGGCTCGCCGCCGTTCCTCGGCGACTCGCCGCAGGCGACGTTGAAACTAGTGCTCGACGGCGCGCTGCGTCCGCCCAGCGATCTCATTCCGACATTGCCGCGCGATCTGGAAGCGATCATCGACAAGTGCATGGCGCGCGAGACGGCGCACCGCTACGTCTCGGCGCGCGCGCTGGCCGACGACCTCGGACGCTTCCTCGAAAACCGCGCGGTGCAGGCGCGCCCGCTGAGCTATCCGCAGAAATTTCTGCGCTGGGCACAGCGGCAACCCGTCATCGCGTTGCTCAGTCTGTTGTTCGTCGTGTCGCTGATCATCGGCATCGTCGGCGTCACCAGCGAATGGCGGCGCGCGGAACACAACGCGTCGGTATCGAACGAGCGTCTATGGAACAGTCGCAGCGCTGCCGCCCGGCAATTGCAACGCGAAGGCCGCGGCTTCGAATCGCTGACACCGCTGATCGCGAACATCGACGAACAGGAAAAAGCCGGACGCACGGCGGAACCGGAACGCCGCATGGTCGGTGCGGTGTTGAACGACGGCGTCGTGCTCGTCAACCGCATGCATTGGGCGGATGCAAAAAATGCTTCACCGTTCAGTGTGGACATCAGTCCCGACGGAACGCTGTTCGCCGTGGCGATGACCGATCTCACCGTACACTGGTTCGACACGGCGACCCTCGCCGAAAAAGGATCGGTCGATCTGCTCGGCCTGCCCGTGTCGACCGATCGCGAAGAGATGCCGACGCTGCTGCATTTCATCGACGATCATCGGCTGATCGTCACGCTCGATTGGCTCGACATGCTCACCGAGCCGCAGCAGAAGGATTCGTACCTCATCGATCTGGATCGCGGCAGTTCCGTCGAGTTTCCACCGCAGTTCGCCGACCTGTCGTCGGCGGCATTCAGCGCCGATGGCGAAACCGCCATCCTGTTCGACCGCACGTCGCACGCGCAGATTTGGCGCGTGAACCCGTGGCAAGCGATGTCGCCGCCTTTGTATCAGGATTATCACGACGAATCGTTCTTGCTCGATCGCCATGGCACGGTCGCGCTCGCCGTCGGCCTCGGTCAAGACACGCTGACGCTGCTCGATCCGCATACATTGCGCGCCCTTACTGACCCAAAGTTGATGTCCAAGTTCGGCATCCACGCATGGGCGCAAAGCAACGACGGCAAGCAGTTCGCGTTCGGCGATCTTGAAGGTCGAATTTTTTTGATGGACGCCACCACTCACGCCGTGCGGCAATTGCCGACGCCGGTCGGCCGCGAAGTGAACTGGCTGTCGTTCAGCGAAGACGATGCGTGGCTCGCCGCCGTGCGTCAGGATGGCGCGGCGTACGCGTTCGACGTTGTAAAAGGCGATCGCATCAACGCGGGCGAGATGCAGGAAAGTTTCGAGCTGCGTCGCGTCGCGATCAATCACCGCGAGCGCTTGTTGATCGCGTCGGGAAATGGAAAGTCCGCGCTGTGGCGGTTGCCACAACCGGAAATGACGGGATTGCCGGCAACGCGCATCGCGACCAGTCCGCAACGTCCCGCGACAGGCGGCCCGTACTCGCTGGCGTTCGCGGCCAACACCGGTTTGATAATCACGGCCGACTTCGACGGTGAAATCCGCTTGTGGCGCGCGCCGAAAAGTCCGGTTCTCGACGCGAAATCGGCGCGCCGCATTCCAAGCGATTTGCAATTTGATGACGAGCATGTCGTCGATGTCGCCTACGACAAACTTCGCGTCGTCCACGTGGATGGTTCGGCGGCGACGCCATGGAAATCTTTTCCGCAACCGCTCGAGTTCGCCGAACTGATCGACGCCGGACGAATGGTCGTCGCCACATCCGGCACGCAGTTGCACGTTCTCGACGCGGCGACGTTGCAGCCGCGCGCCACCGCCATCGATCTGGAAAACTCACCGATGCGGCTGGCGGTCAATGCGGCGAACAACGTCGTGGTCGTCAGTTTCCCGCGCAACATCGACGGCAATTTCGTCGAAGAGATTCGCAGCTACGATCTACACAGCGGTGCATTGCTCGCGCCTCCGAAAGCCGTCGTCGGGCCGCTGCGCCAACTCGAATTGTCCGTTGACGGAAAACGCCTCCTCGCGACGGGACCGCGAAATCAGTCGACGCGTGTGTTCGAAACACGCTCGCTGAAGGAAGCCGGTGCGTTCGCCAACGATGCCAGCGCGCAGATCGTTTGGGCCAGTTTCAAAAGCAACGATGCAGTGTTTGTGCTGTCGCGTACAGACGATCCGCGACAGGTTATCAATCGCGTTGCCGAATGGCATCCCGATTCGCCGCCGCCGACAAACGTAGTGCATGACGTCACCGGCACGAAAGGCGCGAGCCTGATCTCGGTTGCCGGCAAGCCGTTCATCGCCGGCACCGGTGGCGATGTGCTGGACGCCGGACTCGCCACTGAGACGCTGCTGCCGGCGCCCGTGTCTGAGGAAACGATGACCGCACTCGCGATCAGTCACGACGGCCGCTTCGTCGCCCACGCATTTCGCTACGGCGTACAACTGTACGACGCGCAGACCGGCGCTGCCGTCGGTGTGCCGCTGCACGCCGATCTTGTCGCCATCGACGCGCTCGCTCAGATCGCGTTCTCGCCCGACGATCGGCACCTTCTCGCGCGCACGCTCGAAAACCATTGGGTGCTGTGGTCAATCGATCGCGACGACCGCACACCGGCGCAATTGCGCGCGTCATCCGACGTATTGAACGCGAAAGCCGGTGATCCTGCGCTTGACCACAATCCCATCGCGCACATCGGTCGCGACACGGGCGTGTGGAAACCCGAGGCCCGGCGGCCGGTGCTCGATGGCGTGCGCTACATCGGTGCGAATCCGATTCCCGCGCGTTCCGCGGACGCGACGCCGCTGCTGCTCGACATGACCCACGTCTACAACACGGCGCCGGATTCGCTCGGTAGCGTGATGTTCAATTTTGTCCCGACGATGGGCTTCATGCCGCTGGGCATCGTGCGCATCGACGGCATCGATTACGATGTGCGCGGCGCGCTGCAGCTGCATTCCTTCACCTCGCCGCTGACCGGCGTGGACTTCAAACAAGGCGTGAGCGGCATCGCGGTACCGCCGGTGCCGATCGCCGCGTTTCATCCGCTGCTCGTCAGCGGCATGCTCGTGCCGGGGGATAATCTCGCCGAGCAAGCGCGGCTCGTAGTGCACTATCGTGACGGGTCCACGGCCGGCATACCGATCCGCAGTGGCGTCGAGATCACCACCGGTGACGGGGAAAGCGAAGCGGGCGTGCCGTATGCGTGGGTGTGGGGCGATCCATTGCGCCTGATGGGGTATCTGACGCAACATCTGCTCGGCAATCCGCGCTTGGCCAACCCGCATCCGGAGCGCCTCGTGGCGTCGCTCGACATCGAAGTGCCGGTTGATACGCCGTCCAACCCCGCTTTTTTCGCGATTACGGCCGAGCCTGTAATCGCCGCCGCCAGATCTGGAAGTACTGAACATCCGAAGTGAAATAATCGCTGGAGCATCGAGAATCGACATGAAAATCAAACTAGCCCTGATCGCCGCGGCGATCGCATTGACCAACGTTTCTTCCGCCTGGGCCTGCGGCGAAAGCTTGTTCCACAGCGGGCAGGGCATGCGCTACCACGCGTTCATCACGCGCCAGCCGGCGGACATCCTCATTTACCATCCCGGTTTGCCGAATGGCAGCGACGCGAACCGCCAGTTGATCGCGGGTTTGGAGAAGGCCGGTCATCACATCACCGTCGTCTCCGATGAAACCACGATGACGAGCACGCTGATGCAACATCATTTCGATGTCGTCATCGCTGGCGCGAAGGACATGGACGCGATCACGCAACGTCTCGATAAATCCGCGCAGGAGCCGGCGTTGCTCGCCGTCGTCGACGACAAGGCCGCGACGGATGAACACTTCGCGCACACGGTTCGCGAGAACGACGGCGTGAACCAATATTTGAAGTCGATCGAACAAAGCATGCATACGCGCGGTTCGTGATTGCCGCCATCTTCAAGGGAAATCGTGCGAATGTCTTTTCGATCGATGCGAGCGTGCGTGCTCATGGCGATGGCGTCCGCGGCGATGCTGGCGCATGCGGCCGACAACGAAAGCGTTGCAGACACGTCCGTCGATGATGCGAAGCCGTATGCGGCCGGTCACGGGTTCGTCAGTGTCGAATATCAGCAACTGTATTCGCACGGCGACTACGACGGCCCTGCCGCCAAGGATTCCGGCAACGTCCATTTCAATTCGCTGCAATTCGAGGCCGGCTATTTCGTGGCGGATCGATGGGAAATCCACGTCGCGCTGCCGTACATCGAATCAAAATATGCCGGCGACTACGGGCATCCGATTTTGCCATGTCCGCCTAATTGCCAACCCGTCAAGATCGACGACGGTTCGTACCACGGTTTCTGGCAGGACTGGGACGCCGGCGTGCGCTATCACGCCGATCTGGACGGCTACGAGGTAACGCCGTCGCTCGATGTCTACGTGCCGAGCAACAATTATCCGTTTTACGGCTCGGCCGCGATCGGCCAGCGCACCACGCGCGTCGGCGTGGGCATCGATATGTCGCATCAGTTCGAACTATCGAATTTTTTCTACGAGGCGCACGCTCAATACGTATTCAACGATCACGTCTTGGACATCAACAACAACTACTGCACGTTCGGCATCAACGTGGGTTATTTCATCGATCCGCAGCTGAGCATCAAGGCAATCACCGATGTCAAACTCGGCAACGGCTATACCGATGAAGAACTGGCGCCGTATTCACCGGGCATGCCGCCGACCGGTGGTCTCAATCCGATCTGGGAACTGCACGATAAATTCCGGCTCGAGGAACACGGAGACGTCGGCGGCGGACTCGACTACGCGCTCGGCGATAAATACGTGCTCAGCGCGACCGTGGCGCATTCCGTGTGGGGTCGATCCAACGCACGGCTGACTTACGATTGGGGTTTGAAGCTCACGCGGAATTTTTAGCGCACCACGCAAAATTTTTGGACGTTCCGCCGCTCGTTTGAAGCGGCTCAAATTACTCACGGAGCATTTGCTGACGGCCGAATCGGAACTCTGAGTTCGCTTCGAACTCGCAAGGCATCAGCTTAACCGCGCTTCGATCGCTTTGGTCTGGCCGACACTTTGATCGGCTTCTTCGGCTGCGGCGCGGCGCCGCCGTGCAGCGAATACAACGATTCAAGCAAACTGTCGTCGGCACTTGAACACACGGCGAGCACCACCGCTTCCTTGCAACCTTTCGCGGCGATGTAAGCGTGTCCCATCGAGCTGTCGATGTAGATCGATTCGCCGGCGCGCAGTTCGATCGGATCGTAGAATTCGGTGTGCGCGACGATGGCGCCTTCCACGATGTAGATGTATTCCTCGCCGGAATGCCGCACGAGTTCGCCGAACTCTTCCAGACTCTTCGCTCGAATACGCGTATAGACGGGAATCATGCGCTTGCGGCGCAATTCGGCGCAGAGATAGTAGTAGTCGTAATTCTTCGTGTTGACGCGCACCGCTTCGTCCAAGTTGCCGATGCTTCGGCGCGCCGTGACCGCCGGCTCGGTGTCGGTCGCGGGATCGGCAAACAACTCGGACATTCGAAGGTTGAGTCGTTGACTGAGCTGCAGCAACTTGTCGTACGTCAACGTCAACCGATCATGCTCCACCTTCGATAGCGTCGACACGGGAATGTCGATGCGCTCGCTCATTTCTTTCAGCGTCCAACCGTTACGCGAACGCAATGCGCGCAAAAGACTGCCTAGGGTTGGTTGACGCGCTTTCATATCCATCGTTTGCCCATTCCTTTGCTTCCGCTCGCATACGCCAAACGATTGCGAAGCGGAATTTTCTGACCGAGACACTTCGAACCGTCGAAGGATATCGCGCGCTCGCGACAATTCAACTGCGCAGCTAGGTCTGAGCGGCATTCTAGCTCGATGACGTTAAATGGCCGTCTACTTGCGCCGATAAACGCGTTGTCCTCGCCAGAGAATTAGTGTTGACATTCTCTAATCAGGATCATACTGTCCTGGACGAGACTGCGCGTGCGACGCTGCGCGAGTAAGTCTGGAGAAGGGGATGTCGTTCGTGGCGACGGGCGTTGCGAGTGCCCGCCGCCACGACGGTTTTTCAGAAATCAAGAAATGGCTCGGCGCGTCAAACGCCAACGAGACGAAACTCGAGGAGAAAAATCATGAGCACGATCCGTCGTACGCGATTGGTAAAGGCCGTTTTGACCGCGCTCGTCGTAAGTGGCACTGCGCAGGCGCAGCAGGCGCCTCCGACACCCGATAGTCAGTCCTCAACATTGGAACCGATCATCGTCACGGCTGAAAAGCGCAGCGAGGATATCCAGAACGTACCGATGTCCATCACCGTGGTCGACGACACGCAGCTCGAAAATCTCCACGCGACTCAGTTGAGCGATATCGCGCCGTACATTCCGGGTTTCACCGTCATCAACGGCGGCTCGCCTGGGCAGGCGATGCTCGGCATCCGCGGCATTTCGCCGCTGAGCTCGGGTTCGACGGTCGCCACATACATCGACGAAACGCCGCTCGGCACGAGCAGCAATTACGGCGCGGGCTCCACGGACGTTCTCGATTTATTGCCCTACGATTTCCAGAGCGTGGAAGTTCTGCGCGGACCGCAAGGCACGCTGTACGGCGCCAGTGCGCTCGGCGGCGTGTTGCGTTACGTGAGCAAACCGCCGGATCTCGATACTCCCTCATGGCAAGCGGGCGCCGATATTTTCAGCGAATCCGGCGGCAGCGATCTCGGCTACGGCGAACGTCTCGGCTTCAGCGCGCCGATCGTCGCCGGCCAACTCGCGCTCAGCGCCAGCATCGCGCGACAGAATTCGCCCGGCTACACCGACAATGTTCGTCTCGGCGAAAAAGATCAGGACGACTTCTGGCAACAAGCCGCGCACGCAACCTTGCTGTGGAAAGCCAGCGACGATCTATCCGTCAAGTTCTCCGCGATCCAATCGAGGATCGATACGCAGAGTTCGTCGGCCACGGCGCTCGATCCGGTGACGCTCAAGCCGATTTACGGCGATCTCAAAGACGACAACTACTTGCCCGAGCCGTATCGCAAAGATATCGATTACTACAACGCGACCGTGAATTGGAATTTAGGCTGGGCCGACTTCGTTTCCTCGACGAATTACGAAGATGCAACGGCGCATACGGCCGTCGACGCGACATTGGTTTACGGCGTCGCATTTCCCCTGTTCGGATTACCGGCGCCCGGCATTTCGGCCGTGAGCTACGATCTGCAACTCTACAAGACGACGCAGGAATTCCGCCTCGTCTCAAAACCCGATGACCACATCGAATGGCTGGTCGGCGCGTTCTACACCGACGAAAACAGCAAGCAGAACCAAACGGCGACCGCCCTGACGATCGACTACGTGCCGATCGCAGGACTCGATCCGCTCGCACTGGTCGGTTTCCCATCGACGTATAAGGAATACGCAGCCTTCGGCGATTTCACGTACAAATTCACACCGATGTTCGATATCACCGCCGGCGCGCGTTTCGCGCACAACAAGCAGACGTTTTCCGAAATCACCAGCGGCGCGCTCGAAGGATTGGGAAATACCTCCGGCGATTCGTCGGAAGACGTATTCACGTATTCGCTCAGTCCGCGCGTGCATCTCACCGAGGATTCGATGTTGTATGCACGCGTCGCCAGCGGTTATCAGCCGGGCGGCCCGAATCTCGCGTTGCCGGGTGTGCCGCCGTCGGTCGATGCGTCGACGCTGACGAACTATGAAGTCGGATTGAAAAGTCTTCTCGACGATCGGCGCCTGTCGCTCGATGTCGATGTGTTCGACATCCAATGGGACAAGATCCAGGTATCGGCCAACAATGGCGTTGTCGCGTATCTCGCCAACGGCGGCACCGCGCGTAGCCGCGGTGTGGAATTTGCGGCATTGTATACTCCGACGACCGGCCTGCGACTCGGCTTGAACGCCGCGTACACCGATGCCGTATTGACCGAAGACGTGTTGAGCATCGGCGGCCTCGACGGCGATCGTCTGCCCTCGATTCCGAAATGGGCCGCGTCGGCAACCGCCGATTATTCGTTCCCGCTGCGCGACGGATGGGAAGGTCGCGTCGGCGGCGGCATTCGGTACGTAGGCAGTTCGCTCAGCGCGCTCGCGCATAGTCCAACCGCGTTACCGCAAGACAGCTACACCGCTGTCGATTTGAACGGCGACGTTTCCAAAGACCACTGGACGTTCCGTATTTTCGTCAAGAACCTGACGGACAAGCGCGTCTACACGAATCTGTCGGCGCTCACCGACGCGGGCACGGGCGTGATCGACGGCGTGAAAGGCGTGCCGCTGCAACCACGCACCGTCGGTGTCGGCTTCGACGTCAAGTTCTGACGGATCGAAACGATGAGTTCGATCCTGCGCGAATCGGCAGTCGAAGCGCTGCCGCAGCCGTATCTTCTGTTTCTCGGTGACACGACGGAACCGGGTTACGCGAAAACGGCATTCGGGCTGCGTGACTGGGCCGGCGAGCGCTGCGTCGGCGAATGGTCGTGCGGCGCGACGGTGACGACCGGCTTGCCGCGATTGCGTCCGAAAGAAGCGCGCGCACGCGGCGCGCGCGGACTCGTCATCGGCGTCGCCAATGCCGGCGGCATCATTTACGACAACTGGATCCCGTCGCTGATCGAAGCGCTCGAATCCGGACTCGACATCATCAGCGGCATGCACGCGCGATTGAGCGACACGCCGGCATTGAAAGCTGCCGCGTCGCGACTCGGACGCCGCCTGATCGACATCCGCACGCCACCAAAAAACATCCCGATCGCGACCGGACGGAAGCGCACGGGAAAACGCCTGCTCACCGTCGGTACCGATTGCGCATTAGGTAAAAAGTATACTGCGCTCGCGTTGACGCGTGCCTTCGTGGCGCGCGGCGTCGATGTCGATTTTCGCGCGACCGGACAAACCGGCATCCTCATCGCGGGCAGTGGAATTCCCCTCGATGCGGTCGTTGCCGATTTCGAAGCAGGCGCGGCGGAGATGTTGAGTCCGGACGCGCCGGCGAATCATTGGGATGTCGTCGAAGGCCAAGGCTCGCTGTTCCATCCCGGCTATGCCGCCGTCTCGCTCGGGTTGCTGCATGGCAGTCAGCCGGATGTATTTGTCGTCTGTCACGCGCCATCGCGCGAACGGGTGCTCGGCAACGAAGACTTCGCGCTGCCGAGCATCGAAGAAACGATCGACATGACGATTCGTCTCGGCCGTCGCACCAATCCAGCGATCCGCTGCGCGGGTGTGAGTTTGAATACCGAGAAATTCGACGATTCCGCCGCGCGCGAATTGCTCGCGCGAGAAAGCCAGCGGCTCGGATTGCCGACGGCCGACCCGATGCGCGGCGGTGCGGAGTTCGATCGTCTCGTCGACGCGTGTTTAAGTTAAAAAGTTTTCGAATTAGAAACATCCTGCGCTACACCTGAGCAAGGAGACATCATGTCCTTCACCAAACTACTCGCCGCGATGTTGTTGACGATCGTCGCCGGCTTCGCGAGCGCACAAGGCCCGGCGCCGGCCGCACCGGCAAAACCGCTTGCCGAAGAAGCCGCGAAAGCGCCGAGCACACCGACCGAACCGACCGCCGCGAAGGCGCTCACGAAAGACGACCTCGACGCGTGGCTCGACGGCTACATGCCATACGCGTTGGCGACCGGCGACATCGCGGGCGCCGTGGTCACCGTGGTAAAGGACGGTCAGATCGTCACCGAACGCGGCTTCGGCTATTCGGACGTCGCGACGAAAAAACCCGTCGATCCGAAACTCACGCTGTTCCGCGTCGGTTCCGTGTCGAAGCTCGTCACGTGGACCGCGGTGATGCAGATGGTCGAAGCGGGCAAAATCGATCTCGACGCGGACGTCAACAAGTACCTCGACTTCACGATCCCCGCGCGCGACGGCAAACCGATCACGATGCGCAACCTCATGCAGCACGTGGCCGGCTTCGAGGAACAGATCAAGAACATCATCACCGAAGACTCGACCGAGCCGGACTACGTCACGCTGCTCAAACGCGCCACGCCGACGCGCGTTTTCGAAGCGGGCACAACGCCGGCGTATTCCAACTACGGCGCATCGCTGGCCGGCTACATCGTGCAGCGCGTGTCCGGCGAATCGTTTTTCGACTACGTCGAGAAACACATCTTCGCGCCGCTCGACATGACGCATTCGACATTCCGCCAGCCGCTACCGAAAGCACTCGAACCGATCATGTCGAGCGGCTACGTCACCGCGTCGGAACCCGCGAAGAAGTTTGAGATTGTCGGGCCTGCGCCGGCGGGATCGATGTCGTCGCCGGGCGAAGAAATGGCGCGTTTCATGATCGCGCATCTTCAAAACGGACAGTACAACGGCAACCGCATTCTGAAAGAAGAAACGGCGAAGCAGACGTACGACAGCCCGCTCACGTTGCTGCCGCAACTCAATCGCATGGAACTCGGGTTCTTCGAGACCAACATCAATGGCCGCGAAGTGATCGGCCATCTCGGCGACACGGATTATTTCCACACATCGCTGCATTTGTTCATGAAGGAGAACACGGGTTTCTTTGTATCGTTCAACAGCGCGGGCAAACAAGGCGCCGCGCACTATCTGCGTCTGGCGCTGTTCGCCGATTTCGCAGACCGCTATTTCCCCGGTCCGCGCATCACCACGCGCGTCGACGACGCGACGGCGAAACAGCACGCGCAGATGATGGTCGGCAACTGGGTCGGCTCGCGCGGGGCGTTCACCAATTTCTTTGCGGCGCTCGGCGTGATCAGTCAGGGCAAAGTGTTAGTCGGGCCGAAGGGTGAACTGATCGTGGCCGATGCGAAAGGTCTCGACGGCAAGCCGGTGTCGTGGGTCGAAGTCGCGCCGTTCGTTTGGCAGGACGCGAACGGCCACGATTTGCTGTCGGCAAAAGTCGAAGACGGAAAAGTCACGCGCTTCAGCTACGGATTGCTCGGGCCGTTCGAGGTTTATCTGCGACCCGACGCCGCACACAACGGTGCCTGGGCGACGCCGGCCTTGTTCGCGAGTCTCGCCGCGCTCGCGCTCACTGCGATCTTCTGGCCAATCACGGCCATCGTGCGCCGCCGCTATCGCGCGCCGCTCGATCTTTCTTCGTCGGAAATCCGCGCGTATCGCGGCAGCAAGATTGCCGCATGGTTGATCGTGCTCGCGTTCATCGCGTGGATCGGTTCGATCCTCGCCATGTTCGCCGATCTCAACCGCACGACCACGGCATTCGATCCGGCGATTCGTTTCGATCAGGTGTTCGGCATCATCGCGTTCATCGGCGGATTCTTGCTCACGCTGTGGAATCTCGTCGTCGTGTGGCGCGGCCGGCGCCGCTGGCCGGCGAAGTTGTGGAGCGTCGTGCTCGTGCTAAGTGCATTCGTCGTGTTGTGGGTGGCGTTCGCGTTCCATCTGATCGGCTGGGGAGTGAATTACTGATGGGCGCGTTGTCGCTGAATGTTTCGGTCGAGAAACTGGTCCTTGCGTCGCCGTTCCGTATTTCCGGTTTCGTGTTCGAGGCGCAGGACGCCGTTGTCGTCACGCTCGGCGACCGCGCGTATCGCGGTATCGGTGAAGCGTCCGGCGTCTACTATCTCAACGACAACGCACCGGAAATGCTCGCCGCTATCGAAGCGAACCGCGCCGCCATCGAAGCCGGCATCGACCGCGCCGACTTACAGAAACTGATGCCGCCCGGTGGCGCGCGTAACGCAATCGACTGCGCGCTGTGGGACCTCGACGCACAACGCACTGGCAAACAAGCGTGGCAATTGGCGGGTCTATCATCGGTCAAACCGCTGGTGACGACATTCACGATGGGCGCCGACGATCCCGCCGTGATGGCTGCGGGTGCTAAAAAGTATACACACGCCCGCGCGCTGAAAATGAAATTGACCGGCGAGCCCGATCTCGACGTCGCCCGCGTGCGCGCCGTGCGCGAGGCGCGTCCGGACACGTGGCTCGGCGTCGACGCGAATCAGGGTTACGACGTGCAGAAACTCGACGCGTTGATATCGACGCTGGTCGACTGCGACGTGTCGCTGCTCGAACAGCCGATCAAACGCGGTCGCGAATCCGATCTGGATGGATTCAAGTCGCCGATCCCGCTCGCCGCCGACGAAAGTGCGTTGAGTCTCGCCGACGTGCCCGGTCTCGTCGGCCGTTTTAACGTCGTCAACATCAAGCTCGACAAGTGTGGCGGACTCACCGAGGCGCTTGCGATCGCGCACGAAGCGCGGCGGCTTGAATTGGGCGTGATGGTCGGCAACATGGTCGGATCGAGTCTCGCGATGGCGCCGGCATTTGTCGTCGGGCAGTTGTGCGATATCGTCGATCTCGACGGCCCCGTGTTTCTCAAAAACGACCGCACGCCCGGCATCGTCTACGAGAACGGCACCGCGTGGTGCGGGCCGGAAGTCTGGGGATCGCCGCCGCACGCGTCGGCCGCATGATCGACGCGCAGAAAAACTGGTTCGGTCAGCCGCGCGGGCTGACCATCCTGTTCCTCACCGAGATGTGGGAAATTTTTTCCTACTACGGCATGCGTTCGCTGCTCGTCTATTACATGACGAAGCAGCTCATGATCGGCCAGGAAAAATCCTCGCTCATCTACGGCACCTACACGGCGATGGCGTACTTCACGCCGATTGTCGGCGGCGTGATTTCCGATCGCTGGCTCGGCAAGCGCCGCTCCGTGATCATCGGCGGCTCGATCATGGCGGCCGGGCATTTCATGATGACGTTTCCGCCACTGTTCTATGTCGCGCTGGCGACGATCGCGTTGGGCAACGGGCTGTTCCTGCCGAGCCTGCCGAGCCAGATCAATGATCTGT
>CAZZWP010000063.1:0-15988 GCA_964657965.1 uncultured Rudaea sp.
TCCTCACATCGCACGATCCGCTGGCGAGCGACTTCGCCCGCGGCGTGTCGCCGATGACCGCCGCGGCATCGAGCGGATCGGAGACACCAAGAATCGCACCATGTTTATCGCGCAGTTTTTCGGCGATCTGCGATGAGGTCCACGTGTGATCCTCGGTCTCGGCATCGACGTCGCAGAACTCACGCAGCCGATCGATGATGTCGTCGAAAAGCGGACGCGAAACCCAGACGCGCGGCCGAGGAGAATGTTGCGCCACGATGCGTCAATCCTTTTTGGTTGCGCCGGGAATGCGTGGTTGCACATCGCCGACGTCGCCGCATTGCGCGCGGTGCCGGAGCGCCTGATCCATCAGCACCAACGCCATCATCGCCTCGGCAATCGGCGTTGCGCGCATGCCGACGCAGGGGTCGTGACGTCCTTTCGTGCGCACGGATGTCGCTTCGCCGGCGAGATTCACACTTTGGCCGGGAATCAAAATACTCGATGCGGGCTTCAATGCGATCGACGCAGTAATCGTTTGTCCGGTCGATATGCCGCCGAGAATTCCGCCGGCGTGATTCGAGAGGAATCCGCCCGGTGTCATTTCGTCGCGATGTTCGCTGCCGCGCTGTTCGACGGCCGCAAAACCGGCGCCGATCTCGACGCCTTTCACCGCATTGATCGACATCAACGCCGACGCGAGTTCGCTGTCGAGTTTGCCGTAAATCGGTTCGCCCCAACCCACTGGCACGTTCTCGGCAACGACATTGACGCGCGCACCGATCGAATCGCCGGATTTTCTTAGCGCATCGATGTACGACTCCAATTCCGGAACCGTCGCCGCGTCGGGCCAGAAAAATGGATTTGCGTCGACGCTGTTCCAATCGAACTGCTTCGGCGTCAGCGGTCCGAGTTGTGCGAGCCAGCCACGAATGACGATGCCGAATTTTTGTGTGAGCCATTTTTTCGCGATGACACCGGCGGCGACGCGCATCGTCGTTTCGCGGGCCGACGATCGCCCGCCGCCGCGATAATCGCGAATGCCGTATTTTTGCCAATAGGTATAGTCCGCATGACCGGGACGAAACGTCGACGCGATTTCCGAATAGTCCTTCGAGCGCGCATCGACGTTGCGGATCAGCAAACAAATAGGCGTGCCGGTCGTCTTGCCTTCGAAGATGCCGGAAAGAAGCTCGATATCGTCCGCCTCGTGCCGTTGCGAGGTGTAGCGCGAGTTTCCCGGCGCGCGGCGAACGAGATCGTGTCTGAATTCTTCCGCGCTGATGTCCAGTCCCGGCGGGCACCCGTCGATGACGCAACCGATCGCCGGGCCGTGACTTTCGCCGAACGTCGTGACGGTAAATAATTTTCCGAATGAATTACTCGACACGTCTATCTCTTTGACAGTTCGGCGCGAATCGACTTCGCGTACTTGACCAGTTCTTCGCGCGCGATCACGAATACGCCCATCTGCCCCACGTCGAATTCGATCCAGTCCAACGGCAGTTTGGGCAGGCGTCGCGCCAACGCGTGCTCGCTTTCTCCGACTTCGACGATCAGTACGCCGTTCTCGTTCAAGTGCGCCGGCGCTTCGGCTAGGATGCGCAGCGCGAAATCCAATCCGTCGTCGCCAGCTTTCAAACCTAATTCGGGCTCGTGGTCGTATTCGGGCGGCAAAGCGGCGAATTCCTGCAATGTCACATACGGCGGGTTGCTCACGATCAGATCGTACTTCTCGCCTTTCAACGCGGCGAACAGGTCGGACTTGATCGCACGGACGCGATTTTCCACATTGTGGAAATGTATATTTTCCCGCGACAATGCGAGCGCGTCGTCGCTGATATCCACGAGATCCACTTCCCAACCCGGATTGTGCGCCGCCATCGCAATGCCGATGCAGCCGCCGCCCGTGCAAAGATCGAGCGCGCGTGTGACGGCGACACCTTCCAGCCACGGCGAAAACCCGTTCATGATGGTTTCGGCAATCGGCGAACGCGGCACGAGTGCACGTTCGTCGCATTTGAATTTCAGTTCGGCGAACCACGCTTCGCCGGTGAGATAAGCAATCGGCTTGCGCTCACGGACGCGACGTTCGAACAGCGCGAGTACGCGCTTGCGTTCGGCGGCCGTCAATTTCGCCGGTCCGTAATTGGGCGAAAGATCGTGCGGCAAATGCAGAACCTGCAGTACCGCGTGCGTCGCTTCGTCGAGCGCGTTGTCGTAGCTATGGCCAAACGTCAGCTCCGCGCCGGCAAAACGGCTAGCGCCGTAACGGATGAAGTCGATGATCGTTTCGAGTTCGGCGGTCACGATGAATATGTCTCGATGAAGAAGCTGAGCAACGACGCAAAGTATAGGACATGCCGCCGGTACCACGCCGTTATAATCGGGCGGCTATAATCGCAGGATGAATTCTCCGGTTCTTCCGTCGCGACAAATTCCGATCTCGTTTATTGTCGTGGCCGCATTCGCCGCCGCGATTGGACTGTGGTTGGGACAGCGCTACTTCACCGCGCCCGCGCAGCCGGTTCTAAAAAACGCGGTCCTGTATCCGTCACCGCGTTCGATTCCTGACTTTCATTTGACGCAAGCGACGGGTGCTGCCTTGTCGCTAAACGACTGGCGAGGTCATTGGGATATCGTCTATGTCGGCTATACGAGTTGTCCCGACGTTTGCCCGACGACACTCGCCACATTCAAAGCGGCATGGCGCGAGCTGCAGGCGCGCAATCTCACCGACAAGATACGATTCAACTTTATATCCGTCGATCCGCCGCGCGACACACCGGAATTGCTCGGCAAATATGTCTCGTTTTTCAACCCGGCGTTTATCGCAGCGACCGGCAGCGATGATGAGTTGACGCGCCTGACGCACAGTCTCGGCCTGATTTACAGCCGCACAACCGATGCGAACGGGGTTGTCCAAGTCGACCATAGTGGCTCGGCTGTCATCGTCGATCCCGAAGGTCAATTGATCGGCATGTTTCGGCCACCGTTCGACGCCGCATCGGTCGTCGCGGACATGGCAACGCTAACGAGCGGCGCAAGATAACGTGCGGATTTCTGTCGCGCTCCAATACGGTTTGCCACACCGGTTTCTGTCACGCATCGTGTATTGTGCAACGCGCTGGACGTGGCGGCCTTGGAAGAATTTCCTGATTGGCGCGATCGTGAAAAATTATCGTGTCGATATGAGCGACGCGCTCGAATCCAACCCATTCGCCTACCCATACTTCAATGCGTTTTTTACGCGCGCGCTGAAACCCGGCGCGCGGACTGCGCCCGCGGATGCCAACGCAATCGCGTGCCCGGCCGATGGGCGGATCAGTCAGATCGGCCGGATCAAAAACGGTCGAGTAGTGCAAGCGAAAGCTCACGACTACAGCGTCGATGACTTGCTCGGTGACGCGACGGCAGCAAACGCCTACCGAGACGGCAGTTTCGTCACGGTCTATTTGTCTCCACGCGACTATCATCGTGTACATGCGCCGCTGAGCGGGACGCTGCGCGAGACAGTGCACATCCCCGGACGAATCTTCAGTGTCTCGCCGTCGGCCGTCGAGGACGTGCCACGCTTGTTCGCGCGCAACGAACGGCTGGTGTGTCACTTCGACGGCGAGCGTGGACCGTTCGCGGTCATTCTCGTGGGTGCAATGCTCGTGTCGGGAATCGAAACCGTTTGGGGCGGCGTCGAAGTGCCGCCTTACGCGAGTGCGACGCAGCGAAAAAACTGGACGGATGGTCACATTCATCTGCGGCGTTTCGACGAGCTCGGACGGTTCAACATGGGCTCGACCGTGATCCTCCTGCTGCCGCCAGGCAGCGCTGAGTTGAGCGATACCCTTGTGCCGGAGTCGGCGGTTAAAGTCGGCGACTCCATTGGTCAAATGCGTTAGAAGTTTCAGGCGATTTTTTGCCAATAAGTCAGTTCAATCAATAATTTATGGCTGTCGCGACGCGCTTCAAAAAAGTGCGTGCTTTTTTTCTTGGGATAATCCAGAATGTGACGCAGGGGGTCGAAATGTGACGCAATATGCAAGCGCCGCTTCGACAATCCCTTATAGTACGCATCGACGCTGACCGTCGCGCAATGCCGGAAATCTGAGGGATACCATGCGGATCGTTACTCGAATCATCGCTCTCACCCGCTCGATTCAGTTGAACCGTCAGTTCCGTGAAATCGAAAAGTCGATTGCGGAATTACCATTGGCGAGCCGTCGTCAATTGGCCGCGATCGCCATGCGCGAATTCGCCGCGGCGGCGAAATGCGAATTTCCACATCTGTACGGCACCAGCGATCAGGGTCAACGTTATCAGCCGTGGGGCAACGGCACCGATGTGGGCATGTCGCGTGTGAAGTCCGACAACCCGCAGGTCAAGTTGCGTGGCATCGCGCTGTGGCTGACGGTTGCCTATCACGAAACGAAAGATTCTCAGTATGGCGAAGTGCAGAATCTGCACCGCCATCTGATGCGTACGCTGCGTGTCCTCAAGGAATGCGTTCCACCGGCCGAAATGAATCAATGGTCCGTTGCTCAAGCCAAACAAGTAGCGGCCTAGTCACCGACTCCACGTCAAGCTTCACTTCGTTTAACGCCGGGAAATTCCCGGCGTTTTTTTATGCGCGTTTTTCGGTAGCCGTTTCTTGCGGCCTCAACGCGAACATCCCGACAGGCGGATATCCGTCCCCGCTTTGAGCGGACGATGCGCTTTCAAATTGTTCGCGCGTGCGAGTTGATCCGCACTCGCGCAACCGTTCTGACGCGCGATCGAGGCAAGCGTATCGCCCCGTTTGACGATATACGTTTTCGGCGTCGCGACGAAGGCGGGCGTCGCCGGTATGGCGGCCGCATGCAGATCGGCAGCCAGCTCGATCCACTTTCCCAATGTGCAAAACTTTTCGTAATCGGCCGCGGCGATGGCAGGCAGTTCGACGCGCGCGCCGATCGGCAGCGATTGCCGCGGATCGACCGCCGGATTGAGGTTGCGCAGCGTGCGAAACCAGCCATCTTGGCTGCCGTCCTGGCCGAGGCAAATCGTGAGTTCGTCAAGCGACACGGCTCGTTTTAGCACAATCGTCGCAGGCTTCGTCGAAATCTTCGGGAACGTCAAACGATAGCGTTCCGGATGCAGGAACAACCACGCCGCCGCGAGCACCATCGGCACGTAATCGCGCGTCTCCGGCGAGAGTGCCGCGTAGATGTGCGGATTCCAGAAACTGGCATCGGTTTGTCGCGACGCGATGCGTTGCATCGCCCCTTCACCACCATTGTACGCGGCCAGCGCCAGTTCGAGATTGTCGTTGAACACGCCGAGTTGCTCATTGATATACGCCGCGTTCGCGCGCGCGGACAACCCGGGATCGAAACGTTGATCGAATCCGTCGACGACGCTCAGCCCGAATCGCGACCCGGTCGCGTACATGAATTGCAGCGGACCGCTGGCACCGGAACGCGACACCGCATGCACTTTGCCGCCCGATTCCTGCGCGAGAATTCCGAACAACAAGGCTTCGGGCAATCCTGCTTTTTCGTATTCCGGCGCCATGCGATAGCGCATGTATTCGTAATTTTCGTAAGCCTTCATCAAATTCGACCGGTATTGCGTGAGCCACTGCTCGAGCGCCACCTTCATCGGATCGTTGACGGCGATGATGTCGGACAAATCGCGGCCGTGCAGAATCGCGACCGATCGCGCCGCTTCCGGCAGTGCGGCGGCGATGGGCGACGATTCGCCCGGCTCGGCCGCACCTTCCAGCGTCAGCGGGTCGCCGACCGGCAATGCGGCCACGGCCGGAAGACGCAACAATCGATCAAACGCTGCGACGAAGCGCGCGTCGTCGCAACCTTGCGTCGTGGCGCATTGCGTGGCGGCGGCTTTCAGGTCGTCGAGTGCCGCCTTCGAATCGGCCAACGCCTGATCGGCATTGCCGTGGCCCGCCGAATCGTGCGCCGCCTGATATTTCGCCGCGTCGGTATCGAGTCGCGCATATAACGCGGAGACCGCCGGTGAAAGCGGCGCATCGCGTTTAGCCGTCGTCTGGCCCGCGCACGCGGCAATAAAAACGCACATCGAAATCGCACAAACACGAAAAAACATAGTGCTTCATCACATTGAGAATTCTGGTCACGTTACACAGCATGCGCAGGAACGACAACCCTTCTCTTGCACGAGCGTGCCGCTAGAATACCGGCCATGTTGTTAACGCACGCCCCATCGCGATGAATTCTCCAGCACCCACACGCGCCGACAAACTGCCGCCGCTTCGCGAGCGCTGGGGGCAAATTTTCGCGCACGCGATTCATCCCGCCGCGCTGTCGACGATCGTCGCCATTGCTGCCTCGCATGCCGTGTTGATGTTGATTCCGTTGGGCTGGCTGCTCGATCTTGTCGTGTGGGCCGCGTTTTTCAAATACGGTTTCGAAGTGTTGCGCTGGACGGCGAACGGCCGCGACCGACCACCCGAAATAAGTTTCACCGTCAGCGACGAGATCGGCCGATACGCCGTTTTGCTGCTCGTCGTCATCGAACTGCTTCTTTTTCTCATCGCACTTTTCTACGGCATCGTTCCATCCGTTGTACTCGGCCTTGTCCTGATGATCGCGATGCCGGCGATTGTAATGATTCTCGCACTGGAAGAAGGCGTCGCGCGCGCCTTGAATCCGCTGGCGTGGCTGATGTTGATGTCGCGACTGGGCAATCAATATTTCATCCTCGCCGGATTTTTCTGCGCCGCGCTAATCACCCAGAGCCTGGTCGCCATCGCCATCCGATCGGCATTGCCCGCACTCTTTGCCGACTTCATCACATACACCATCGTGAATTATTTTCTACTGACGACATTTCATCTCATCGGCAGCGTGATTTACGAAAACCGTGACTCGCTCGGATACGCCGGCCATCTCGAATTGAACGACGAAGTTCCGCACACGGATCCGGCCCGAAAGATTCTTGACGCCGCCCGCGAACGCGCGTCGACCGGCGACACAAAGGGCGCCGCGCTATTGCTTCGCGATGAAATCGTCGCGCAACCCGATCAACTGGCGCTGCACGACGAATATCGCCACTGGTTGCGGCTGGACGACGACAAAACCGAACTCGTCGCGCATGCTAAAAAATATATTCCTATACTTCTGGCGAAAGAACAGGATCGCCGCGCGATGGAAGTGACGCGCGAGAGCCAGTTGATCGATCCCGCATTTGCGCTCGACAACGCAGACAACATCACGCGCCTGGCACATTTCGCCGCCGACGCCGGTCAAACCCAGCTTGCGATGGGGCTGCTCGCGGGATTTCACAAGCGATTTCGCAATCACCCCGACATTGGCCGCAACTATCTGCTGGCGGCGAAGCTATGGGCTGAACGCATGAACAAAGAAATGCAGGCGCGCGCCATGCTGCAGCAGATCAAAGTTACGATGCCGAACGATCCGGTGATCCCGCAAGTCGATGCGTACATCGCGTTTCTCGACAAGCTTGCGGCAACCTCATCGAAAGCGCCGCCGAATCCGGCGCCTTGATGACTCGTTGGCGCCCGCCGCAGACGGCTTCGACGGCGATCATCACCGAAGAAGGTCACATCAAACTGAAGGCGGAACTCGACCATCTTTGGCGCGCGGTGCGCCCTGACGTCGTGAAGGCTTTGTCGGCCGCCGCCGCCGAAGGCGACCGATCGGAAAATGCCGAGTACATTTATCGCAAAAAACAATTAGGCGAAATCGACCGGCGCGTGCGCTATCTCACCAAGCGACTGCAAACTGTCAAAATCGCGCCAGAAAAACCGACCGACACCTCGCGCGTATTTTTCGGCGCATGGTTCGAAACCGAAGACGACGACGGCGCGACAAGAATCCATCGCATCGTGGGACCCGACGAAACCGATGCGGCAAAAGGCTGGATCAGCATCGATTCTCCGCTCGCGCGCGCGGCGCTGACAAAGCAGATCGACGACGAGTTCGAAGCGGATTTACCGGCAGGCCGAAAACGGTTCGCGGTCGTCCGCGTGAGCTACGCCGCGATCAAATAGCCAGCACGGCCGTCGGATACGTTCGTCCACTGCGCACCGGTCGGAAACACGGTGCCGTTTCGTAAAACGCCGCCGACTGATTCGCCGAATGCCATCCCGGAATGCCCGATAGCGGCAGCGGACGCAGTTCTTGCGGATCCAGCAACAGAACCTGATCGCCGATGCCGCGCGCTACTTTTTCAATACACGTTTGCGTCGGCGCGTGGGAATCATCGAACACCGCAATCGCTTTGCCGACGATCAGCTGATCCGGCCGCAGCGCGTGCTCGAGCAACGCGTGGCCGATGATGATGACCTGCATATCGCCAGTGCGCCAGGCGTCGCGTTCACGCCAAAACAAGGCGGTCCAATCGTGCGCATCCCATGCGGCGAATAGTCGTTGATCGCGAACGATCACGATCACGCCGCCTTCGTCGAAATGCGTCAACGCGCATTGCGCGCGGGTGCGCGACTTCGGTCCGGCCAAGCCGATCTCTTCAACCTGACGCCGATTGAGCGCCTGTTTCAGCGCGGGATAACGCAGCCAGATCATCGCATTCAGCAGATCATGCCAATTGGCCTGGCGCGTGGAAATTTCGTTGCGTTGCGCGATTCGCAATTCGTAATGCAGGTTCTCGGCTTCCAATTGGCGCGTCTGCGCGACGAATCGCTCCTGCATACCGTCCGCGCGACGTTCGTTCAATTCCTCGACATCCGGCCAGCGCGCACCGCGCAGCCATGTCTCGAATTCGCTCAAATCCGACAGCGGCGGAAACGAGAAGACGGCAGGGTCGACGGCGCCGCGTGCCGGCGCAATAAAACGCATAAACGTTTAAACGGCCAACACGCCGTCGAGATCGTGCTCGTCCGACGCATCCACGCGAACGTCGACGAATTGGCCCAGCTTGAGCTTCTGCCCATCGCGAATGCGCACGATGCCGTCGATCTCGGGAGCATCGGCACTGCTGCGGGCGATAGCGCCCTTCGCGTCGACGTGATCGACCAGCGCGCGCACCTTCGCGCCGATTTTGCGTTCGAGCTTCGCGGTGCTGATGGCGGCTTGCGTCTCCATAAAACGTTGTAGCCGCTCTTGTTTCACGTCTTCGTCGATCGGATCCGGCAAGGCGTTGGCCTGCGCGCCGTCGACCGGCGAATACGCGAATGCGCCCACGCGATCGAGTTGCGCCATCTGCAAAAATTCGAGGAGCTCTTCGAACTCGGCTTCGGTTTCGCCGGGAAATCCAACGATGAAGGTGCTGCGGATCGTCAGATCCGGACACATCGAACGCCATTTGCGAATGCGCTCGATCGTTCTCGCCTTTACCGCGGGACGCTTCATCAGTTTGAGAATGCGCTCATTGGAATGCTGCAGCGGCATATCGAGATACGGCAGAATTTTCCCGTGCGCCATCAGCGGAACCACGTCATCGACGTTCGGATACGGATACACGTAATGCAGGCGTACCCACACGCCGAGCGTGGACAACGCGTCGCACAAATCGGTCATGCGCGTTTGATGCCGCGTGCCGCGCCACGAGCTTTCTTCGTATTTCCGATCGACACCGTAAGCACTCGTATCCTGCGAGATCACGAGCAATTCGCGCACGCCGTTTTCGACCAGACGCTCCGCTTCGTGCATCACATCATCGAGCGGCCGCGACACGAGTTTGCCGCGCATCGACGGGATGATGCAGAACGTACACCCATGATTGCAGCCCTCTGAAATTTTCAGATAGGCGTAGTGTTTCGGCGTCAGCTTCACGCCGATGTCGTTGTTCGTGGTCGGCCGCTGCAGGACGATGTCGATGAACGGATCGTACTTTGGCGGAACCTGCTGATGCACCGCCGTCATGACGCTGGCGTAATCCTGCGGTCCGCTGATCGCGAGCACATCGGGATGCGCCTGGCGAATGACGTCCGCGCGCTTGCCCAAACAGCCCGTGACGATGACTTTGCCGTTTTCCGCCAGCGCTTCGCCGATCGCGTCGAGCGATTCCTGCACCGCCGAATCGATAAAGCCGCACGTGTTGACCACCACCACATCGGCCGCGGCGTAGGTGGCAACGATGTCGTAACCTTCGACGCGCAATTGCGTCAGGATGCGTTCGGAATCCACCAGCGCTTTCGGACAACCCAGACTGACGAAACCGATTTTTCGCGACACGATATTCTGACCTTGATAGCATGAGGAATATCGCTAGTTTACACTTGCTGATCTGCCGGCCAGATTAAGATCGCGCCGGCGCGACACGGGGCGATGCTCGCGGGGGAGCATCCGATGGCACGAATCGAGAGCGCGCGCGTTGGATTGGTGAAAGTCGCGACGGCCTGCGCGGCGATGTTTTTCTCCAGTTTGTCAGTAGCCGACGATTCGCGCCGCGCCGACGCCGTCGCGACGATGCAGCATTTAGCGGCATCGATCGAGAATAGCTACAGCGCCGTTTCGCCCGCGCTCGTCTTGCTGCCCTCGCCTGGCCGAGTCGTCTTCGAGCACGCGATTGCTTCCGTCGATACCGTCATGAGCGCGTATGCGCTCGCCGATACACACGACACACGCGCGCAAACAGCAGCGTTGAACGCGGGCGATTTGGATGCCGCGGTCGATTCCATCGTCGCGCGGGCCGAGAATGCGTTGACCGTCGGCAATTACACCCGCTGTGAAGAATTGGCGCAACTGCTCGGACAACTCGCCGAAGATACCCGCAACCAACGCTTGCGCATGTACGCGGATGCGTACCTCGGTATTCTGGACCGGCGCCACGGCAATCTGGACACCGCCACCAGTCATCAGCGCGAAGCGTTGGATCTGGCGCGCGCGTTGGGCGACGACGTCGAGGCCGGCCGCGCGCTCGCACACCTGGGTACGATCTATCGCGACCGCGGCGATTTCGCCGCCGCGCTCGACATGCAAACTCAGGCCCTCGCGCTGGGCGAAAAAACCGACGATCGCATCGAGCTTACGTATCGCAACCTCGCCCTGCTCTATCGCGAACTCGGCGACGAGTACGCAAGCCGGCGCTATTTCGAAAAGGCCATAGCCGCGGCCGACATGAGCGGCGATCCGTCGCACTACGCCACCGTCTACGGAAGTTACTCGGGATTCCTCAACGACAACGGCGACTTCGCCAACGCCTTGCAAGCGGCCACCGAAACACTTGCACTCGATCAGGTATTGAACGACCGGCCCGCGATGGCGTTCGAACAGCTTGAAATCGGTCGCGCGCTGATCGGTCTGAAACGACTGGACGAAGCAATCACGCCGCTCAACGCCGCAGTGGATACCGGACGCACCATCAATCAGCGCGAAATTATCGTGCGCGGTTTGCTGTCGCTGGCCGAAATCGCCATCGCCAATCGCGACTACGCGAAAGCCAACGCCTCGCTCGACGCGGCACTCAGTGGCTTAGACGCCACGCGCATGAAACCGCAGCTCGCACAGGTGTACGCGTTGCGCGGACAAGTCGCAGAGAAAGAGGGCGACACGAAAACGGCTTTGCAGTTCGCACGCAACGAAGCGGCGATCCGCGAGGAATTGCTGGGCAGCCGCGCGAGCCGGCGTTTGTCCGCGTTGGAAGTACAGCAGGCGCGGGCCGCGAGCGACCAGAAATTGCAAATGCTCACGGTCGAAAACGAGCTGCAAGCAGCGCGGCTGGAACGCGAGCAATGGCAGCGGCTCTTCGGCATCGGCGCGCTCACGGGACTGACCATTCTGCTCGCGGCACTCGCGTGGCGCATGATCAGCGTACGGCGACTCAATCGCGCCCTCGCTGCGAGTCACGGCAAAATCGCGGTCGCGAATTCCGAATTGAGCGAGGCCAATGCACGTCTGCAACGCCAGGCCGATGAGCTATATCAAACCGCGATTACCGATCCGCTGACCGGCGTTCTCAATCGCGGCCAACTGCTGCGCAACATCCAGCAGCGCGTCGAGGATTTTCGGCGCGACGGTCGTGAACTGGCGCTGCTCCTCATCGACTTCGATCATTTCAAACAGATCAACGACGCGCGTGGACATCTGTTCGGCGATCGCGTGCTCGTGGCCGGTGTGCAGACGTTGCGTCAGTGGCTCGAACCCGGCGATCTCCTCGGTCGGTTCGGCGGCGAAGAATTCATCGCCGTCGTCACCGGCCAGAATTTCTTCACGGTGCGCGCGTTGGCCGAACGCCTGCGCACGCGCGTCGCCGAAACATTGGCCGCGTCGGCGCCCGATTTGGCAAGCATCGCGACGATCAGCATCGGCATCGCGATGGCTTCGCAGTTGCCGACCGACATGAGCGTCGAACATCTGATCGACACCGCTGACCGCGCGCTGTATTCGGCCAAGGCCGGCGGCCGCAATCGCGTCGCCAGCCAGGCGGTGTAAATTTTCGCATCGCACGTTGACACGGACGCTGCGTGGATTACCCTCCTGAATTCGGATCGACAAGGAGGCAGCACGTCATGGCAGAACATATCATTCTCAGCGCGGTCGGCATCGGTGCCTACGTTGCAAAACCGCAGGGCAAGCCGAAAGGCGGTATCGTCGTCGTGCAGGAAATCTTCGGCGTCAACGCGCATATCCGCAGCGTCGCCGACAAGTACGCATCGCTCGGTTACACCGCCATCGCGCCGGCATTTTTCGATCATATCGAAAACGACGCGCAGCTCGGCTACGACGCCGCCAATTTCGACAAGGGTAAGAAGCTCGCGGGCGAAGTGGGTTTCGACCGTGCCGTCGACGATGTCGCCAGTGCGGCTGAAGCCATCGCCTCGGCGGGAAAAATCGGTGTCGTCGGCTATTGCTGGGGCGGGACCGTTGCGTTCCTGAGCGCGATTCGATTGGGCTTGCCCGCCGTGAGCTATTACGGCGCCGGCAACGCGAAGTTTCTGTCCGAAAAACCGAAAGCACCCGTGCAATTCCATTTCGGCGCGAAGGATTCGTCGATACCGCCCGATGTCGTGCAGAAACATCGCGATGCACTTCCACAAATGGAAGTGTATACCTACGCCACTGCAGGACATGCCTTCAATCGCGATATCGATCCGTCGCACTACGACGCGCCGAGCGCGAAACTGGCGCTGGATCGAGCGCTCGCATTTTTCGAGCGGAACCTTGGCAACGGATAGCGCATGAGCGGCGACGTCGCGTTCACCATCGACGCGCGTCTGGATGCGGACACGCGACACATCGGCGATTTGCCGTTGACGCGTGTCCTGCTCATGAACGACGCGCGATTTCCGTGGCTGATCCTCGTGCCGCGCGTCGCCGGAATTCGAGAATTGATCGATCTTTCGCAGAACGATCAACACCGATTGCTCGCCGATATCAATCGTGCTGCGGAGGCGATGCGCGCGATCGAAAAGCCCGACAAACTCAACATCGCGATGCTGGGAAATGTCGTTCCGCAATTACACGTCCATGTGATCGCGCGGTTCACCCATGATGCCGCGTGGCCGAAGCCGGTATGGGGTGTCGGCGAACGCACGCCTTATCACGCGCACGAGCTGATTCGCTACGCCGACGAAATCGCCGTCGCGCTGGAAATCTGAATGCCCGCGCGCGCTCCACGCTTCGAACCGCTCGGCGATGGTGCGCTGTTGATACGCGTCGGCGACGCTATCGACGATGCGACGAATCGACGCGCCATCGCCCTCGCCGACGCGTTGCGCACCGCCGGTTTACCGCACGTGCGCGACATCGCGCCCGCGTACGCCAGCGTGTGCATTCGCTATGAAATGTCATCGACGAATTTCGCGACGATGGAAGCTCACCTGCAACCCGTCATCGATTCCACAAAAACAATTTCAAAAAAAGAAACCAGCGATGTCATCGATATCCCGGTTTGCTACGGTGGCGAATTCGGGCCCGATCTCGAAGCCGTCGCGGCGCACGCATCGATCAGCATTGATGACGTGATCGATCGCCACCGGAACGCCAGTTACGAAGTCGCCATGCTCGGCTTCATGCCGGGTTTTCCGTACCTGCGCGGTCTCGATGCGACATTGTATACACCACGTCTCGCAATACCGCGCACACGTGTGCCGGCAGGCTCGGTTGGGATCGGCGGCGCGCAAACCGGCATCTATCCGCGCGAGCTACCGGGCGGTTGGCACCTCATCGGTCGCACGCCGCTCACGTTGTTCGATCCGGACCGCGATGCGCCAGCGCTGCTCCGACCGGGCCAGAAAATCCAATTCACGCGGATTGACTCCGCCGTTTTCACGACGATGCAACGATGACGATTCACGTCATCGCGCCGGGCACGCTCACCAGCGTGCAAGACCTCGGTCGATACGGCCACACGCACATCGGCGTCGGCCACGCGGGCGCAATGGATGCGGTCGCATTACGCCTGGCAAACGCGCTCGTGGGCAATGACGAGAACGCGGCTGCGCTGGAAATCACACTGCGCGGCCCAACGCTTCGCTTCGACGCAGACGCTCTCATCGCGATCGCCGGCGGCGAAACCTCGGCACACGACGAAACGCAAACTATTCCGATGTGGCGTCCGTTTTACGCACGCGCCGGAAGCACCATCGACATGGGCCACCTTCGCGCGGGATCACGTGCATACCTCGCGGTAGCCGGCGGCATTCGTGTTGGGCGGGTACTTGGCAGCCGCAGTACCGATATCAACGCAAGTCTCGGTCCGTTCGGCGGTCGTGCCATCATCGCCGGCGACTGGCTTCCGACAACGCAATCGTCGATTCCAAATACGAAACACGGCGGATGGTCTCTCGATCCATCGCCGTGGTTCGACGAACATTGCGATCGCCCGATCGCACTGCTTCGCGGAACACATTTCAGCCATCTAGACGTCGATTCGCAACGCGAACTCTTCGCGCGCGAATTCCGCATCGGCAGCCAATCGAACCGTGTTGGATATCGACTGCAAGGATCCGCGTTAAGACTGCAGGAACCGCTGGAGCTTATTTCAGAGGGCGTTGTGCCGGGCACGCTGCAACTGCCGCCGAGCGGCGAACCGATCGTTTTGATGACAGAAGCGCCGACGACCGGCGGTTACCCGCGCATCGGTCATGTCGCCGCCGTAGATTTACCGCGACTCGCGCAACGGCGTCCGGGACAAACTGTCCGCTTCATCGAAGTGTCGCCGGATGAAGCGCAAACGCGGTATCTTCAGCGCGAACGCGAACTCGTGGCGCTGAAACAATCGATCATCGAACGACTCAAATCATGAGCAGGACTATCGATCTGAATTGCGATATGGGGGAGTCGTTCGGCGCCTGGCACATGGGCAATGACGAGGCCGTCATGCCGTGGATCACGTCGGCGAACATCGCCTGTGGATTTCACGGCGGCGATTTCAGCACGATGCAACAGACGGTTTCGCTTGCGAAAAAGCATAACGTCGTCGTCGGCGCGCACGTCTCGCTGCCCGATCTGCAAGGATTTGGTCGTCGTGAAATGCGAGTTTCGCCGCATGAAGCGTATGCGATGTCGTTATATCAAATCGGTGCGCTGCAGGCGATCGCACGCGCGCAAAACGTTCGCGTTGCGCACGTGAAACCGCATGGCGCGCTCTACAACATGGCGGCAAGAGATCGCGCGCTCGCTGATGCGATCGCCCGTGCTGTGCGTGATGCCGACGAGACAATGATTCTCGTTGGGCTCGCCGGCAGCGAGTTGATTCGCGCGGCGGGAGTAGCCGGACTGCGTGCCGCAAATGAAGCGTTTGCGGATCGGCGTTACGAACGAGATGGCTCGTTGGTGTCGCGTAGCGCGGCGGGCGCTGTGATTGAAGACGTAGAAGCGGCTGTCGCGCAGGCTGTATACATTGTTACAAATGGAAAAGTTGGTTGTGTCGATGGTGAGGTGGATATTTTTGCGGATACGATTTGTGTACATGGGGATCGGGTGGATGCGGATGTATTTGCTGAGAGACTGCGGGTTGCGTTGGATGGAGCTGGGGTTTTGGTTGAAGCGCTTTGATCTTCGTGTCTTTGAACGTAAGAGCTTCCGCTGTCCTGCGGCCAGCGGGTAACTTTTTGTCCGGTGACAAAAAG